>JAUNRD010000001.1:0-24826 GCA_030535815.1 Clostridia bacterium | reverse complement strand
CAAACCAAAACAAAGCCTTTTACGAACTCATTGAAAATATTGAAAAAATAGAATCATCACTGAAAAAATCTGCTATCTGTGCTGACTCTCACAGCCTCCTTTCCTTAGGGGCAGATATAAGAGAAAGCTCCGCATTTGCAATATCTGATCTGGGAGAAATAGAATCAGACACCCCGCTTGTTAACATAAACACCTTCCTCAATCAGGCAGGAGATTATGTCAAAGCTGTGGCACTGGCCCACGCAGACGGAAGCCGACCCACCGAAAAGGAGCTTGATACTTTCCTGATGCTTTCAGGCTTTTCCACCATATTGAAAACAGAGCTTTACACACTGCGGGAAAAACTGGCTTCAGGAGAAATTTCATATTCTTCCGCCCTTTCACAGGCTGACGAAACATTGGGGCAACACCTTTCAGAAATTGAAAGCACCCACTTTTCTTCCTATAACTCATTAACTTATGACGGTGCTTTTTCCTCCCATATGGAATCTGTCGACTCCCCCTATCTTTCCCCGCTTCCCGAAATCACAAAAGAGGATGCTCAAAAAAATGCCATCGCTTTCCTTTCAAACAATGTTCCGCTTGTATTTAACGGTGAATCTTCAGGCTCCGTTCCCTCATATATGTTTTTCTGTGATGCAGAAAACTCCCACTACAGTATGGAAGTTACAAAAAAAGGCGGAAAGCTCCTCATTTACTCCGAAAGCCGTGCAATAGGTGATGCCGTTGTAGGTACAAATGAAGCAGTTTTCCATGCAATTACTTTTGCAGAAAATTCAGGTTTTCCTTCTATGGAAGCGGTGTTTTACGAGCATAACGGCAATATTCTTACAGTCACACTGGCCCCTTTATACGAAGAGGTTATATATTATACCGATAAAATAACAGTTGAGGTAGCACTGGACACAGCCTCGGTTATAGGCTTTAATGCCGAGGATTATCTTATGAACCACAAGGAACGCACCTTCCCCGAATCCTCTTCCGTCGCCTTTGACTCTCTTGCCGATATGAATAAAAACTTTTATTTAAAATCATTAAAAAAGACTTATATCCCCACAGAATACGGAAGTGAAGTTCCTTGCTACGAAGCATTGGGAGAATTCGGCAAAGACACATATCTCGTTTATCTTAATGCCGAAAGCGGACTTCAGGAGGAAATCCTCATTTTATCCCAAAGCAACGACGGGTATTTTGCAAAATAATATTCACCCGGCTGTAGCTTAGCCCCTCTGAATAAATTTGATTCAGCAAAAATGCAGTGGAAAAATTTCCACTGCATTTTTATTATTCAACAGTAACTCCGAGTGTGGGAGGAACAATCTGCACAAACGTAAGTCCGGGATTGAGAGAAATCTCCTCGCCGTTTGCCTTATACTTAGTCTTTGCGGATCGGTCAGCCTTTTCCCATGTAATGTCAATCGCCTTACCGCCGGTTATGTACTTACCCTTGCCGCTTCCGGTATCATAAAGATCCTGTCTGCCTTTATTCTCGCCGTCATTCAGATTAACATTCTGCATTTCAAGGATCAGTATATTCATAACAGAGATGCTTTCTCCGGACTGCATGGTGTGTGCATTACCTCTTCTTACTCTGTCATAAAGACCGGTCTCTTCGTTGAAGGTATAATTTATCTTACACTGTGTATAAGGAACAGATACCTTCACAGCAGAAGCACCTTCTTCGGGAACCTTATAGTTTTTAAGATATTTGTCCGAAACAGCTGTCGTTCTTTTATATCCGTGGGAATCTGCCGCCTTCGAAAGTCGTGCAAAATCTGTATAAAGATTGTGCCAGCTGTTGTCATATGTGGAAAATCTGTAAAACGGTGCGGTTTCATAAAGACCGTTTATATTGTTCACACCTCTTGAAGAAATTTCCGTCTGTGCCTTGGGACTCCATCCGCAATGAGCGTATATGGCGTCATTTTCTATGGCGAAGTCCAAAAAATAATGGCGTGATGAACGTACAGGTCCTATCCTGGTATCCGAAGGAGTATTTGCATCAAAAAATCCGTCCTTGAACAAAGCCATCATTCTCGTGTTTCCGCCTTCAACATATACTTCATAAATCATATATGCATTTTCAAGGCCAGCCTGAGGACCCTTGTAATCTGCGTCGTTATCTATCATTACCGCAATGGGTCTGCCGCTTTCTGTTACCTTAGTGTAAAACTCATCCGGTTCAGGTTCAGGCTCAGGTTCCGGCTCGGGCTCAGGCTCGGCTTCGGACTCAGACACGGAAGGGGTATCTTCTGTTTCCTCAATGGCTTCCTTCACTTCCTTGTCTCCGGTACAAGCAGAGAAAAGTGCCGTAATCATCAACAGTGCTAAAATTAATGCTAAAAACTTTTTCATGGCAATTTCCTTTCTTTTATGCGTTTTTATACAGTATATCACAAAATCCACCCAATTGTAAATAGCGTCTTGAAAAAAAACATTTTATATTGTATAATGTAAAATAAGGAAATTTTCAATTCGTTTCGAAAGGAAGATTATTATGCGTGCAGTTATACAGCGTGTAAGCTCTGCCTCCTGCCGTGTTGACGGCAATATAACAGGCGAGATAGAAAAGGGATTTCTCGTTTTCCTCGGCGTAGGAGAAGAGGATAATGACTCTGACCTTGAATATATTGTAAAGAAAACTCTGGGGCTTCGCATTTTTGAGGACGAAAATGAGAAAATGAACCTTTCTCTTTCCGACGTGGGCGGAAGCGTGCTTGCCATTTCTCAATTCACTTTATACGGGGATGTCAGAAAAGGCAACCGTCCCGCTTTCATTACTGCCGCCGCACCCGATATCGGCGAAGCATATTTTGAAAAATACAAGGAAAAGTTACGTGAAGCAGGCCTTACTGTTGAAAGCGGAGTTTTCGGTGCAGATATGAAAATTTCCCTCCTTAACGATGGCCCCGTAACCATATTACTGGACAGCAAAAAGCTGTTCTGAAAGGACTGATTTTTTTGAAGTTATCTGTTCTTGATACAACCCTCCGCGACGGATGTCAGGGCGTAAAAGTGTCCTATTCCGTCAACGACAAGCTTAAAATAATAAAGCTCCTTGACGATTTCGGAGTAACTTATATCGAAGTGGGAAACCCCGCCTATTCATTGAAAGATGAAGAACTTTTCAGAGAGATCAAAAAGCTTAAGCTGAAAAACTCAAAAATCGCCTGCTTTGGAGCCACAAGGCATTCCGGCATAAAACCTTCAGAAGATAAGGCGCTTTGCACTCTTCGCGATTCCGGGACAGACGTTTGCGTAATTTTCGGAAAGACATGGGACCTTCATGTGAAAGAAGTTCTCAAAACCGATCTTACAGAAAATCTTTCAATGATTTCCGATTCAGTCAGATTCCTGAAGGATTCCGGCAAAGAGGTTATTTTCGATGCCGAACATTTCTTTGACGGCTACAAGGAAAATCCCGACTACGCAATAAAGACAATAAAGGCGGCTTCCGATGCCGGGGCAGATACCGTTTGCCTTTGTGACACCAACGGTGGTTGCTTCCCTGACGAAATAAAGGAGATAACCGAAAAGGTTTTATCGCTCCTTCCATGCACCATCGGTATACACGCTCATAATGATACAGGTATGGCAATTTCCAACAGTATTTTTTCCGTTTACGGCGGAGCTGCTCACATTCAGGGCACCATGATAGGAACGGGAGAACGTTGCGGAAACGCCAATTTATCAGCTGTAATCGCAAACCTGCAGTTAAAGAAAAATTATGACATCGTCCCTGATATTTCAAGCCTTACCTATACCTGCCGTGCAATTGCCGATATTTCCAACTTAAGTATGAGAGATTTGCCTTATGTGGGCAGAAATGCTTTTTCCCACAAGGCAGGCACCCATATAGACGGTGTTATGAAAAACCCCGCTTCCTTTGAGCACATAGATCCGGAATTTGTGGGAAATGACAGGAGCTTTCTGATAAGTGAAGTTGCAGGAAAAAGCGCAGCTTACGCCATGATGCGTAAGATCATTCCCGGCATAGACAAGGATTCACCCGAAGTTACAAAGGTGGTGGAACGCCTGAAGGAACTGGAATACAAAGGATATCAGTTTGAAGGTGCTCTTGCTTCCTTCGAGCTTGAGATAAGAAAGGCCTTAGGGCTTTATGACAAGCCCTTCTTTGACATTGATCGTCTCCGCCTTTTAATTGAGCAGGATGCTGAGCGTGATACCGACGGTTATTCCTCGGCATATATAAAAGTTTTTGCCGATGCCGATTCGGAAATTTCCGCCAGTGACTCAAATTCCGGTCCCGTCAACGCCATGGACACCGCTCTCAGAAAAGCCCTTGAAAAATTCTATCCCGAAATATCGAAGGTAAAGCTTACCGACTACAAGGTCAGAGTAATTGATTCGGGCGCTGCAACAGAAGCTCTGGTTCGTGTTATGATAGAATCTTCCGACGGTCTTGATTCATGGACAACCATCGGCGTTTCCAAAGACATAATCATGGCATCAAAAGAAGCGCTTCTTGATTCTCTTGAATATTATCTGATTAAAAACCATAAGTAAAAAAAGCCTGTGAGCACAGAATTCTGTTGCTCACAGGCTTTTTTATTTATGAAATCATCTTACCGCCGACCCTGCAATTAATTTATCCGAGAAGCTCTTTTGCAAGATCATAATTTCCAGTCTTGACATCGTTAATAGCTTTATTATATTTTTCCGCTATTTCCCCTACCTCTTCCACCAAATCAGAAAGACGTCTTTCATATCCGTACGCTTCCTTGGGGATTCCGTCCGAAAGTCTAACGCTGATTTTTGTCTGTTCTTCAGTCAATGCAAAAAGCTTGGAAAAAGCCGGTTCTTTTTTATTCTGTGCTATTTTTTCAACGCTGTTTTTCATCTGTGAGGCATATTTTTCAAACTCGTCTTTATATACCTGCAAATCACCGGTAGCAATTTTCATGTTGCTTTCCACGGTTGTTCTGATTTTTATTGCAACAGCCAAGTCCCTTTTTATACTCTGTATTGCTTCTGAATTCATTGCTTTACACGTTTCAATGCAATTTGCCAGTTCTGCTTCTATCTCCTTAAGTCGCTTAATTCCATCCTGGATTTCTTTTGCCGCACCCGCAACAAACGCCTCACTTTTAGCCAGCGCTTCCTTAGCCCCGCTCTTTATTATAGCTTCAGCTTTTTTCGCCTGCAGCTTATTTATGGTGCCCACTACAGTCTTTACGATTCCATCTTTAACCCTATCGTATTCTACCTTCTCTTCAGGGGTAGCAAAGCCCATGGCACTCTTATATGCCGAGCTGTTGGGGATGGCTCTTCCCCGTGAAATCATATCGTCATTGCTCTTGCACTTTGCCATAGCCAGTACAATACCCCAGTAAGCCGCACCCAATTCAGGACTCATATAAAGACTTTTCTCAAAACATTCTTTCGCTCTTGCAAAATCTCCTTCTCCAAGATAAATATATCCTCTTTTCAGAACAGAGCCTGCATTTCCGCTCATAAGATTGCTTATGTCAATTTCGCTTTTTACTCCTGCATTATCAGACTCATTTGTTGCTTTAATATTGTGGATTTTCTTTATCCCTCTGATAAGGTCCTGCATAGCGCCCACTTTACCCATGTCCTGCGCCTGCAATGCCGCAAACTCCACGGGCAATTCATAGGGGTTCATATCTTTATAGCACGGAATAAGTGCAACATCTTTTCCGTGTTCGATGAGCTCAACATATCTGCTCCATTCATTTTTTACCCATACGGCATTGAAATGTTCCGGTTTTGTGCCTACAACCAACATTACTTTTGCACTGTTAAGTGCAGCGAAAATATAAGGTTCATACGCTTTTCCCAGCTTGTCTTCAAGTGTTATTCTGGCAAAAAACACTTTATAGCCTTCGTCGGTAAGCTTTGTATATATATCCTGCGCCAGCACGCTGTCAATCGTTCTCTGATTATTTTCTCCCGTTTCTTTATAACAGATAAATATATCAAAGGGTTCCTCTTTTGAAGATATTGATAAAATGCCCTTCTGTACGCTGTCAATATACGAAGCTTCTTCTTCATACACACGCTTTGATAAAAGGTCCGAGTTTTCTATTGCCTTTTTATAGTCCGTGTCTTCGAG
Source organism: Clostridia bacterium (assembly GCA_030535815.1). Taxonomy (GTDB): domain Bacteria; phylum Bacillota; class Clostridia; order CAKSNL01; family HGM11501; genus HGM11501. The sequence continues at coordinate 18,729 of JAUNRD010000001.1, read as the reverse complement.
AATTGATTTGAACTGTGTACGGTGACAGGTGGGTATTCTTCTATTTGTCTTTTCATCAAGCACATACTCAATTCCGTACTTACAAAGGCACATTCCCCAGTATGCTTCCGCTTCATTGTTTTTTTCGCCAACTATATTTTCGTATATAACAGCCGCTTTGTCAAACTCATTATTCAAGCGGTAATAATTTGCACGCTCGAAAAGCTGTGCTATTTTTTCATCATCTACGGTCGGTATAGTCTGTTGCGTATCGCAGAATTCGCACGTGACCACGCTTACATTTTCAACTATATTTAATGCGCCTCCGCACATTTTACAATGTACTACCCCCATGTTAAATCCCCCATTTTACAAAATTCTTATACGTTCAATGTGCCGAGCAATTCTTTAAGTTTGTCTTTCTCTCTGGCACAGGCCTCAAGCGCTGTCTTTGCATCATTTTCTGCCTTTGCCGCATTGCTCTTAGCAGCATATTGCGATAAGTTTTCTTCTTTATCGCACACGCTTTTAGCCGCATTTATATAATCTGTTGCCGACTTATGTATGATATTTGCGTTTTCAGTTTCCATATGTCCGATTTCTGCACTCTGCACAGCATTATCCTTTGCCGACTTATTATTTACAACGTATATCATCACCGCCGCTATCGCACAGATAACCGCTATTACAACCACTACCATTTCCTCATCCTCCAGTAAAATATATGCAATGAATAAGCCTAATCCCGCCATAAATCAATATGGCGGGATCGTTTTTAATTTCATATCTGCTTATTAAATGAGCAGTTTCTCTCATTTATTTGAGCAACTTACATTTTCTGTTACGTTCACTGAGCAGAAGCATTGCCTGTTTGCAGCTGTCCAATGCTCCCTCTGTATTTCCGCACGTCATGTTGACCTTTATGGTATCAACCTGAGATGCCAGTCTTCCTTCAAGGTCTGCAAGCTGTTCGTTGCTTACAGGATCACTATATCTTATCTGGTCGCGTAATTCGGAAAATACCTTTTTAAGTTCAGGAGCTTCTGTTTGCTCCACAAGCATATCAGCATCTACCAAAAGCATTTTCATAAAAGCAGTATTTACCTTTACCTTTTCCCGCACTTCCTCTATGGTATCTTTAGCCATAAAGCAGGTTATTATAATAATTCCGAAAACTATCATAACAATAAACTGAACCACAAACGCTATTGACCACGGCAATCCCTGTTTATCTGTTACCATAAATATTACAGACAAAACCAATTCGGTAATTACATAAATTATTCCGTGTCTGTAAAAGGGGTATCCCATCATCCAGTCTCTGGGCTCAAGTTTTTTTCCTTTGAGCAGAAAAGCGCATACTGTTACAGAAATCAAAGAAACATTCGCAAATACTATTGAAATCCAAAAAGATGCATTATGATCAGCAAATCCGCAAAGGGCAAAAACCACGGCATTATATGCCACAAAAACCAAACCGATAATAATTGCCAGATTATTGATATTATTAGAAGATTTTGTTCCGTTCATGATTAATTATCCTCCTTTTTTGCTCCGCATTCATAGCAGAATTTTCCTGTTATGCCCTTGGCTCCGCAGCTGCAGTCCCAGGCCTGTTCATTTACCTCTTTGCCTGCTGCATCTTTCGGCTTTCCGCACTCAGAGCAGAACTTACCTTTATTTCCTTTAGCTCCGCAGGAAGGACAATCCCATGCTTCGGGCTTGGGAGTACCGCACTCGGAACAGAACTTTCCTTTTATACCCTTTGCTCCGCAGGAAGGACAATCCCACACTTCAGGCTTGGGTGCTCCGCATTCGGAACAGAACTTTCCTTTTATGCCTTTAGCTCCGCAGCTACAATCCCAGCCATCCGATACGGGTGCAGCCCCCGGTGCACTTGAATTGGCAGTTGGCGAAAAGCCCTTGAGAGCGTCGCCAACCTGACCGCCCAGTGCGCCTGCTGCCGCAAGTCCTAAACCAAGACCCATCACATCGGTCGCAACGCCGCTGCCGCCGCCTGAGCCGCCCATGTTTCCGATACCTTCGGCATAAGCCTTCTGCACTTCGGTCTGCAATACATCCTTCTGGCTGTATCCCTGAGCCGCCATTACTTCTGCTTCGGCAAAGCCTTCATATTTCCTCTTATCCGCTTCAGCCTGCGCAGCAATACGTGTTCTTTCTGCCTCAAATTTCGCAAGCTCTGTCTCGGTTATTGCCTTCTCAATGCTTATCTTACGTTCTGCCGCAGTAATATCTGCTTTAACCTCAGCCTCACGCACACCGAGATAAGAAGCCGCAAGTAAATTTCTGATTTTGTCAAGGGGTCCACCTTCAGGCAACGAAACATTAGTTACATAAAACTGAGGTACTGTGAGACCGTATTCCTCAAAGCCTTCCGAGATTTTCTCCCTTAATGTGGCTGACAAAGCTTCAAGATGTTCATCAATTTCAAGAATATTTATATTCTGCGCCTTGATGGCAGTTGCAAGATGTGTCTTTACCGTAGTTCTGATAAGAGGTCTGAACATTCCGTTAAGAGTATTTGTCCAGCCGTTATTATATTCTTCTGCCTCCATATGATTCTTGGGCGTTCCGGCAGATTCACTTCCCACAACAGCTCCTATGCCACCACGGGATAAGCCATTAGTTGTTCCCACCAGCTTTATAAGAAGCTTTCTTCCATCAGAAACCTGAAGGTTCATTTCACCGGAGGCTCCGATATCCATAGGGATTCCTGTATTGGGTTCTATGAATCTTACTCTTGAATCGGTTCCCCATTTAACGCCCATCTGAACGGTTTTGTTTATGAAATAAACTTCCGCATGGAAGGGATTCTGCGCGCCTGTAGGGAGCTTAAATGTTCTTTTGAGTACAGGAAGATTTTCGGTTTCCAGTGTATGTCTTCCGGGTCCGAAAGTATCCAGTGCTTCTCCGTTAAGGAAGAATATAGCCTCCTGGGATTCATGTACTATAAGCTGGGAGCCCATGTTAAAATCTTCTATGGGATGCTTCCAGATAAATGTGCTGTTATCTCCCTCGTATTTAATTACGCTTATACCGTCAGGAGACACCAAATCCGCCTTTGCAATAGCCTCTTTTACGTTTATAATTCTGTCACATACAGGACATGTTTCGGTTTCCTGTTTCTTGTTTACCTCAATCTGACAAGAACACTGAGGACAGCTGATTGTCGCCAGTGCATATTCAGCAGTTGCATTCGAAATTCCAAACGCTTCACCACAGGAAGGGCACTTTTTATTGCGCATTTTTGCCTGGTCGCATACAACTACTTTTCCGCACTTTGAACATCTTTTTGAAATCATTCGGGACTGTCCGACATTTATTTCATCTCCGCAAGTTCCGCACTGAATCACCTTTCTTGCCAGAAAAAATGTTGATGCTGTATTTAAGCTTCCGCATTTAGGACATTCCAATGCAAATTTACCCATTATAAATCCCCCTAAAAATATATTTAAAAGTATTTTTCCCAGTATATCATATATCGACAAAAAAATCAACAAATTTTGTTTTTTACTCAAAAAAGTCCCGTGCCGCTAACGGCACGGGATTTTTATTATTCCGCAGAGCTTTTATGATTACATTTTTCTTTGCCGGGGTTGCTGCAACAGCAATCGCATCCGCCGTCGGGACAGCCTATGCACCTTTTGCCTTTTTTCTTTTCTTTTATTATATAGAATACGGCAAGCCCGACGATTATTACCAATACTGCACCGATGATTATGTCCGTCATACCTTCTCCTTTGCCTTTTGGGCAGCCTTAAGAGCATATTCTGCTTTAAGCTTCTTATCAGACTTTATGCAAAGGTATACTACAATTGCCGCCATAACGATAATTGCAATAAGTCCGCCTGTAAAGCCATTTCCAAAGTGTCCTTCCGAGATTAAAGTGCCAATCTGATATACAAGAAATCCTACGGTAAAGCCAACGCCAAGCTGGAGGCAGATACCGCCGAAGAGCCATTTCTTGCTCTTCATTTCCGCATTCATTGCTCCGATTGCCGCAAAGCAGGGCGGTGTGAAGAGGTTAAACATCATATAAGCAAGAGCCGATGCGGGAACAAGTCCTAATGCATCTGCTACAACACTTCCTTCGCCAACAAGCTCAAGGTCGCCGTTGATTACTGCAGAAAGACCGAACAAGGTTGCCACGGTTCCCACAACGTTTTCCTTTGCGATGAAGCCTGTTATTGCACAGGCAACCAGCTTCCAGGATGCAAAGCCGATAACGGGGATTATAATCCAGTCAATGGGACCGCAGATATACGCAAGGATTGAATCTGAACCGTTTTCTGCCGCAAGACTGAAGGTAGGTGTCAGATTGCTTAAAACCGTTATAAGCACGTTACATACAAGAATAATTGTACCTGCCTTTACTATGTATGACCAGCCACGCTGACACATGGAAAGTGCTGCACGCTTTATACTGGGGAATTTATATTCGGGAAGCTCTATGATAAAGAAGGATTTTCTTGCTTTATAGGCAGTGATTTTGTTGACCAAAAGTGCGCAGAGAAGGATGATTACGATACCTGCAAAGTACATTGCAGTTCCAACCCAGGCAGACTCTGCAAAGAAAGCACCTACAAAGAGGGAAATAACGGGAAGCTTTGCTCCGCAGGGCATAAAGGGTGCAAGCATTGCGGTTGCTCTTCTTTCACGCTCATTTCTTATGGTACGGCACGCCATAACGCCGGGGATTGCACAGCCTGTACCGATAACGAAGGGGATTACGGATTTACCCGAAAGACCAACCTTTTTGAATATGGGATCAAGCACAACTGTTGCACGTGCCATATATCCGCAGTCCTCCAAAAGGGCAATCATAAAATACATTACCATAACAAGGGGCAAAAAGCTTACAACGGCACCTACACCGTCAACAATGGCACTTGATACAAGTGTTTTTAAAAGCTCGGAGGAAGAGGATTCCATCCAGCCGTCAACAACAGTGCCGAAAGCTTCAATCCAGCCAACCAGAAGGTCTGAAATCATAGGGCCGAGCCAAGCCTGGGAAACCCAGAACACAAACCACATTACAACGGCGAAAATCGGAATACCAAGCCATTTGTTGGTTAAAACAGCATCAATCTTATCCTGGAAGTTTTTGTCTTTTGTGAAAACCTTTCTTGTTTCAACAGAAGCAACGATTTTGTTTACAAAGTTAAACCTCTTTTTGTCTGCCGCAACAACCACTGCTTTATCCGTAAGGTCGATGTCCCCCTGGGTGTAGGGTGCCTCCTGTCCTTTTCCAATCACGCCGATTGCAGCAGAAACAACCTCGGAAAGTCCGTCAGCCGATGTGGAAATTGTTTCAACAACGGGACAGTTCAAAAGCTCAGACAAAAGCTTTGTGTCAATTTTTGTTTCCTTTTTTTCGTTGATGTCGCTCTTATTTAATGCAACAACCACGGGAATTCCAAGCTCCAGAAGCTGAGTGGTGAAAAACAGGCTTCTGCTAAGGTTTGTAGCATCAACAATGTTTATAATAGCATCGGGATTTTCGTTTTTAACGTAGATACTTGTGATGCTCTCCTCCGATGTGAAGGGCGACATTGAATATGCGCCGGGAAGGTCAACTGCGATTATCCCTTCCTCTCCGTTACAAAGACTTTTCCTGATGGCACTTTCCTTTTTGTCAACAGTTACGCCCGCCCAGTTTCCTACTTTTTCGTTTTTTCCGGTAAGGCCGTTATACATAGTGGTTTTACCTGAGTTGGGATTGCCTGCCAAAGCAATTCTCATAAAACTTCCTCCTCAAAATTAATTGTATTTTATATACGCCCTATGCGTTAGTCGCGACTAACTTATGAGGAAAATAAAAAGTTATGCCAAAGCGTGCCTTAAATTGATATAGCCCCGGCTAACTCATTATCTATATTATATCTGCCGTCCTTTATGGAAACGACGCATCCGCCTTTAAGGTGTGAAATGACAGTTATTGCTTCACCGGCATAGCAGCCCAAAGAAAACAGAAACGCATCAAGTTCCTCATCGTCTGTCTCAATTGCCTTTATGATGTATTCTTTTCCTTCTTCAGCATCTCTTAATGTCATATAAGTCTCACCCCGTCCTTAAAGTTAGTTTACTCTAACCGCAAATAGAATACCACCAATGTGCCCTTTTGTCAAGAAAAAATTTACAGATTTTTTATTTTTATAAAATTATACAATTAAAAAGCCCACTTTATTCCTCATTTAGGGAATTTTGCAAAAAGGCTTATTAAATCACCTTTGACAATTTGCCGTTTATATGATACAATATATATAATAACTTTTCAGAGGGATAAATATGATTATTAAAGAATCCGGCGAGAATTATCTCGAAACCATACATATGCTTAATAAAAAACACGGCCACGTCAGAAGTATTGACATAGCAACCGAGCTTTCTGTTACCAAGCCCAGCGTTTCCGTTGCAATGAAAAAGCTTCGTGAGGAGGGCTTTATTGTAATTGATTCATCAGGCAGCATCACCCTGACGGAAAAGGGGCTTTCCATTGCAGAAACCATGTATGAGCGCCACAGAATTATCGCAAAGGCACTGATGGCTATGGGTGTTAGTGAAGACACCGCCTATGAGGACAGTTGCAAAATCGAGCACCACATAAGCGAAGAAAGCTTTGAAAAATTAAAGGAATACCTTATGGCTAAAGGATTTTAAGCAAAAAAAGGAATCGCTTCTGCGATTCCTTTTTTTATTATTCAAATATCACAAAGCCATAGCTTTCCAGGCGTTTTATATATTCCGCCAGGCGCTCATACAGCGGCTCTGCCTTATCGCCGAACTTTTCCGAAACCTCACGTCCCAGAGCAACAATGTCTTTGCCGGGAGAAAAAAGCGGCCAGATAAAGCTTCCCATTTCATCAAGATGAATATAGGTAATTTTTGGTTTTTTCAAAAGCTTCTGACAAAGGCGGTTAAAAAAGCCTTTGTTTTCTATTTCAAGGGTTACATTTCCCTCTTCGTCCGTTGTCCAGTTAAGATTTTCCTTTCTTAAAGGAATTCTTAAAAGATAGTTTTCTTCTTTTTTCATAACTATTTACGCATTTTCCAAACGGAAAACTTGAGCACAGTTAAAATTATGATTGCAAAAAGCACTATGCTTCCAATGTTCATAAACGCGGGAGAAAGATTAAGCTTTGCTGAAAGATCAATCATTTCACCTACGCCGAATACCGCAAGAAGTGCAAGGAGAATACCAACTAAGCCTTCACCTGCTATCATACCGGAGCAGAAGAGGATACCGTCGTTTACGATTCTTTCTTTGGTTTCTTTGTCCTTCTTCATCTTATCAAGAGCAAGACGAATAAGACCGCCCACCATAATGCAGGCATTAAGCTGAACGGGAAGATAAATACCGATTGCGAAGGGAAGCACGGGGATTCCGATTATTTCAACAACAACGGCAATTACAACGCCGATTGCAACCAATTCCCAGGGAAGATTTCCTTCCATAACACCTTCTGTAATAATCTTCATAAGCGTTGCCTGAGGAGCCGGAAGATCCTTTGAGCCATAAGGCCACGCCTCATTAAGAAGGTAAAGTGTTCCGCCTATGGCAAGAGCCGCTGCAACAACACCTATAATTTCACCTATCTGCTGTTTTTTAGGCGTTGAGCCTAAAAGATAACCTGTCTTTAAATCCTGGCTGGTGTCGCCCGCAATTGCGGATACTATACAAATGATAGAGCCTATTGCAATAGCGCTTGTCATACCTGCGCCACCTGTCTGTCCCGTAACTTTGAGCACAAGTGTAGCAATTAAAAGTGTAGCGATAGCCATACCGGAAACGGGGTTGTTACTGCTTCCGACAAGTCCAACCATTCGGGATGAAACAGTTGCAAAGAAAAAGCCGAACACCACAATAATTGCCGCACCAAGAAGGCTTACGGGAATTGCAGGAATAATCCATATAAGAAGAGTAAGAATAACGATTGCTCCCAATACCACAGGCATTTTTATGTCACGGTCCGTTCTGGCATCAGAGGCTTTACCCGCACTTCTTATGCTCTTTATAGCGCCACCAAAGGTTTTCACAATAAGAGGAAGAGACTTAACAAGGCTTATGATGCCTCCTGCAGCAAGCGCACCTGCACCGATATAGCGGATGTATGCTTTCCATATTCCGCCTGCTCCCATAATATTATTAATTTCTCCAACAGAAATAGTACTTTCGGTATATCCTTTGTCCATAAGAGCCTTTGCAAAATCCAAAGAATCAACATTAAGGATAATGTCAGCGCCGAACATAACGATGAGGGGAATAAGTACCATCCAGGAAAGAACGCCGCCTGCAAACATATAAGAAGAAATTCTGGGTCCACAAATATAACCAACGCTCATTACAGCGGGATAAATTTGTGTACCGATTTCACCCGTATAACCCTTGAATATTTTAGAGAAGTTAAAGCTTACTTCTCCTGCAACCAGTTTAAGTCCGTCAATTATAAACTTGAAGATTGCCGCAAAGCCCATACCTGCAAATACTGTTGATGCATTTGCGCCACCCTTTTCCCCTGCAAGAAGCACTTCCGCACAGGCACTACCTTCGGGATAAGGAAGAATTCCATGCTCCTTAACGATTAAGGCATTGCGGAGAGGAACCATGAAAAATACACCGAGAAGACCGCCGATTAATGCAATTAATGTAATTTCAAGTATTCCCGGTTCTTTAACTCCCTCAACACCTTCTTCTGCCCACAAAAAGAGTGCGGGAAGAGTGAAAATTGCACCTGCCGCCAATGATTCGCCTGCAGAGCCTATGGTCTGCACAACATTACTCTCAAGTATAGAGTTTTTACGCATAAGTACGCGTATAACACCCATTGCAATAACTGCCGCGGGAATTGAAGCGGAAACCGTCATACCTACTCTGAGTCCTAAGTATGCGTTTGCCGCGCCGAAAATAACTGCAAGAAGAATACCCATAATAATGGAAGTAACAGTTAACTCGGGTGTAACCTTACTTGCGGGAACGTAAGGTGTAAACTGCTTATTGTTATCCATCCAATCATCCTTTCAAATGTACATACCGAATGATTCTACCATACAAATGGAAAAAAAGCAAGACTTTTCAATAAAACCGTCGAAAAAGTCTCGCTATTCCTTCCTTATATATCAATTATCTGCAATTTTCAAGGACTTTAACCAGAATATCATAAAAACTTTCTGTAGATGAGATGGAAAGCTTCTCCCCAACCGTGTGAACATCCATAAGAAGTGCGCCGATGGCTATCGCATCAAGTCCCTCAATCTCCGATGAGAAAAGTCCGCATTCAAGTCCTGCGTGAATTGCCTCGACAGAAGGCTCTTTTCCGTTCTTTTCCTTGTAAATTCTCTTATATATATCCTGAAGAGGTGAATTTTTCTTGAATTCCCAGGGAGGATAGTGTCCGAAGGTTTCACATTCTGCTCCTAAAAGACTGGTGAGCGCCGTCATTTTTTCCTCTAAGGCATAAAGGGCGCTTTCCTTGTTGCTGCGAAGGGCAAAGTGAACTTTAACGAAATTTTCCGCTGTTTCAAGAATTCCCAGGTTCAGCGAAGTTTCAACAAGGTTATCTATTTCCTTGCTCATTTCCATAACTCCGTTTGGCGCAACGGTAAGAAGAGCAATTACCCTTTCGGCACTATTCTTTTTGAAAGCCACGTTTTTTTCTTCTGACAAAATTTCGCAATCTGCCATAAAAGAAGGCTCTCTTGATGAAATTTCTTCCTTTACAGTTTCAACATACTTATCAAATTCATCTTTGAAATCTTCTGCCTTTTCTGCTATAACCAAAGCTTCGCTTTCCAACGGAATGGCATTTGCCTTTGTTCCGCCGGAAACGCTCTTTATATAAAAAGATGTATGTTTTGACATATGGTTAAGGATTCTGCCAAGCAGCATATCGGCGTTTACTCTGCCTTCAGATATCTGAATCCCGGAATGTCCGCCCAGAAGACCTGCGATTTTAATATTCATATGGGTTCCTGCAGCTTCCATCTTCTCTACCGGAATTTTTATTATGAAGTCGCTTCCGCCTGCGCAGGAAACGGTCAGTACCTCAGGCTCCTCTGCGTCCATATTGATAAGCTTCTTTCCGGAAAGTCGTGTCATATCAAGCTTACCTGCGCCGATCATTCCGATTTCCTCATCCGAGGTGAATACTGCCTCTATTGCGGGATGGGAAAGGCTGTCGTCGTCAAGAACAGCAAGGGCTGCTGCAACACCGAGGCCGTTGTCGGCACCTAAGGTTGTCCCCTCGGCCTTTATGAAATCTCCGTCCACATAAAGGCGGAGTCCCTCTTTTTCAAAATCAATATCGCAGTCGGCTGTTTTCTGCCACACAATGTCGGTATGACTCTGAAGGATAACTCCTTCTGCATTTTCATAGCCGGCTGATGCTTTTTTATAAATTATTACATTATCCGCCTCGTCGGCATAAAACTCAAGATTTCTTTCCTTGGCAAAATTTACAAGATAGTCTCTTATCCCGCTTCTTACCCCTGAACCTCTGGGAATTGCTGATATATCTTCAAAATAGGAAAACAGGCTTTCGGGCTTTAATCCTTCAAGTTTTCTCATATAAACACTCCTTAATTATTGATTGTACTTCAGTATACCATAGTTTTCCTCATTTTTCAATCCAAAATACAAAATATTTCTTCTGCAGATTTTCCGTTTCTCTCAAAGCCATAGCAACATATAAATATATACATATTCATATATGTATATATTTATATGAAAAAGAATCCGCCCGGACGGGCGGATTCCCTATTTTATTCTTAAAAGAAATCCCAGCATCTTTTTCTGTAACTGCCAGAATCCGATGCGTTCCACATCAGATGCCGCCACAAGCTTTGTTTCGGCTATTACTTCACCGTTAAGAAGACATTTTATCACGCCTACCGCATCTCCCTTTTTAAGAGGCGCTGTCACAAACTCCTCCGTCTCAACCTCAAGTTCTTCTCTTCCCGTCTCGCTTCGCCTTACAAGTGCATACATATTCGACTCGGGCAAATAAGCTACAGTCTCCGCGCTACCTTTTCTTACCTTTATGTGTCCGACGGAAGTTTCCCTGTCGGGGCCATACCACAGGTTGTAATTCGAATAACCGTAATCAAGAAGTGCCTTTGCATCTTCGAATCTGTCATTCGATGTCGGACTTCCCATAACAACGGCAATAAGCTGCATTCCATCTCTTTCGGCGCTGGCGCTTATACAGCAACCCGCTTCATCGGTGGACCCTGTTTTAAGTCCGTTGGCCCCTTCATAAAAGCGTATCAGGCGGTTGGTGTTTGCAAGCTGAAAGGCTCCATCTCTTAAGGAGTCTGTCCATATCAACGTAAAATTCAGAATATCCTTGTGCTTAAGCAGCTCATTCGAGACTATGGCAATATCACGGGCGCTCATTTCATGTCCTTCCGCAGGCAGCCCGTTAGTGTTCTTGAACTGAGTATTTGTCATCCCCAGTTCCGTTGCTCTTTTATTCATTCTCTCCACAAACGCCTCCACAGAGCCTTCCAGATGCTCCGCCATGGCAACAGAAGCATCGTTGGCGCTTGCTACCACGATTCCTTTAAGAAGGTCGTGAACGCTCATGCGCTCTCCGGCTTCCAGAAATATGGTGGAACCTCCCATGGACTTTGCCCTTTCCGATGCCGTTACCATGTCATCATAGGAAATCTTGCCCGATTCTATATCCTCCATAATAAGAAGGAGCGTCATTATTTTCGTAATGCTTGCCGGGGGAAGCGGAGTATCCGCATTTCCTTCAAGCAGCACTCTGCCCGTTGAACTTTCCATAAGTATATAACTTTTTGCAGTAAGATCAGTCACATCCCTGCCATATGTTCCCCTTGCAGAAAATATCACCGAAAGAATCAATATCAGACCAGCCGTTTTTTTCAGAAACTTCATATAAAAAACCTCCACACTGCATAGTATGCAATGTAGAGGTCCAAAATACATTAATTTTCCAGAAAGCCACGCTCAGCCATACTGGTGTAGCCCTTTCCGCAAACGATGAAATGGTCGATTAATTCAATTTCCATCGGAGATAATGCTTTCGCAATATTTTTAGTCATTTCGATATCCTCGTAGGACGGCTGAAGAATACCGGAAGGATGATTATGACAGAGCACTATGTATTTTGCATTCACGCTGACCACATTTTCCACAATTTTTCTTATGTCTATATGCACTTTATCTATTACGCCTCGTGAAAGTATGGCGCTTTTCTTTACGTTCTTTCTGGTGTCAAGACAGATAAGCCCTAAAACCTCTTCCGTTTCGTTTCCTATAAAATCTGAACAGAAAAGACCTGCGGATGTAACGTTGTCAAATACGGTTTTTGTATCCTTCCACTTTGAACGGCTGTAAACTCCCTGAAGCTTTCCGAGAGCATTTAAGTAAACTGCCGCACCTTCTCCTATTCCGGGAACCTTTTTAAGCGCTTCAATGTCTGCATCAAGAACAGCAGAAAGAGTTCCGAATTCATCGAGGAGAGCGTGTGCCAGAGGATTTGTATCGCATCTCGGGATGGCGTAAAACAGCATCATCTCCAATACCTCGTGATCATACCAGCCATTAAAGCCGTTATCGGAAAATTTCTTTTTCACTCTGTCTCTGTGGTTTACATGGGCATTTCCTTCTGACATTTTTTGCTCCTCCGTAATAAAATTTATCATATTTATTATATCATATATCCCATCTGTTGTAAATACGGAAAATGTGAGCGATAGCAGGAAAGAGCGTGACCACTCCATATCTTGTAATGCGTAACTACGGAGAGTCGAGGCTCGGATTTGCTTCGCAAACGTCTATGACAAGGGAGCGCCTGTGCACTATCTTATACGGCGCTTGCTTCGGGGAGTTCGACTCCCCTTCTCTGTGATGTCGACATAAAAAAACGTACTGAAAAATCAGTACGTTTTTATGGTGACCTTACGGGGAGTCGAACCCCGGTTTGAGCCGTGAGAGGGCTCCGTCCTAGGCCACTAGACGATAAGGCCGTTACCTTATATATTATACACACTTTTTTTCATTTGTCAAGAGTATAAATACAGTTTTTCGGCAAAAAAAATCTTTAAAAATACCAAGTTTTGTGATATACTTATTGTATATACATCTAAAAGGAGTGAAAAGAATGATTCTTGCAATTGATATCGGTAACTCAAACATCGTGGTTGGTGCCATTAAAAATGGCGAAATCAGCTTTATTTCCCGCCTTGAGACTAATCACAACCGCCTTGAAGACGAATATGCCACATACATCCTCGGAATACTTCAGCTTTACGGCGTTGACAAAAACGAATTCGAGGGAGCAATCATTTCAAGCGTTGTTCCTCCCCTTTCTGCCGTTTTATCCCATGCTACTGAAAAGCTTATCGGCAAAACTCCGCTTATATTAGGGCCCGGCATCAAAACCGGTCTTAATATAAAGACAGACAATCCTTCACAGCTGGGAAGCGACATTGTTGCAAACAATGTGGCGGCACTCACCAAATACGGCGGTCCCGTTATCGTTATTGATATGGGCACTGCAACAACCATTTCTGTGAGCGATGAGAAAAACTCCTTCGTGGGCTGTGCAATCATGCCCGGTATCACCACCTCACTTAACGCCCTTACAAAAAAGGCTGCACTCCTTCAGGAAATAAGCTTTGAAGCTCCCAAGTGCGCCATAGGCACCAACACTCCCGACTGTATGCGCTCAGGCGTAATCTTAGGTGCCGCATCCATGGTTGACGGAATGGTTGAACGCTTTTTAGCCGAGCTTGGAAAGGATGCAAAGGTTATTGCAACAGGCGGTCACGCAAGATATGTTGTACCCCACTGTAAATCCGAGATAACTTACGATCCCGATCTTCTTCTTACGGGACTTTATACAATTTATAAAAAGAACGTTACGGAGGGCTAAATATGATATCCAGATCCAGAAGCTTTGCCCTTATCGGCATTGAGGCTTTCACCGTGACAATTGAAGCCGACCTTGCCGCAGGACTTCCTTCCTTTGATATCGTCGGGCTTCCCGACGCCGCAATAAAGGAAGCCAAGGAAAGAGTTCGTGCCGCTCTTCGCAACTCAGGTTTTTCCCTTCCTCCGCAAAAGATAATAGTGAATCTGGCTCCTGCCGACATAAAAAAAGAAGGAAGCGGTTTCGACCTCGCCATTGCCACATCACTTTTGGTTGCAGATAAAAAGCTTCCCCAGAGCGCACTTGATGGTTTTGCTTTCTTCGGTGAGCTTTCCCTGGCAGGCGAGATAAAGAGTATAAACGGAATTTTATCTCTTGCTCTTGGCGCCGCTGAAAACGGAATAAAAAACATAATCGTTCCTTCCGACAATGCCGTGGAAGCCTCTCTTGCAGAAGGTATAAATGTTTACGCCGCAGAAAATCTTTATGAAGTTTTCGAATTTTTAAGTGGCTCTAAAAAGATAGAACCCACGGTTTCCGATACAGAAGCCATCATAAAAAACAACGCAGTATATGACGTGGATTTCGCCGATGTCAAAGGCCAGCCCCTACTTAAGCGCGCCATGGAAATTGCCGCCGCAGGAGGACACAACGTTATTATTATGGGCTCTCCCGGCTCAGGTAAATCCATGCTTGCAAAGCGTATTCCTACAATTCTTCCGGATATGAATATAAATGAGGCGATAGACACCACCAGGGTTTACAGCGCTGCAGGCTTACTTTCAAAGGATACGCCGGTCATTGCTGCCCGCCCCTTCCGTTCGCCCCATCACAATATATCGGTTGCCGGTCTTATCGGCGGCGGAACAGACTCAAAGCCCGGAGAAGTTTCCCTCTCCCATAACGGAGTTTTATTCCTTGACGAGTTTTTGGAGTTTCCTCCCAAAGCTCTTGAAGGAATGCGCCAACCTTTAGAGGATGGAAAGGTTACCATAGCAAGAGCCTCATCCTCAAATACATATCCTTGTAAGATTATGCTGGTTTTAGCTGCAAACCCTTGTCCCTGCGGTTATCACGGGGATAAGAGAAGACGGTGTACCTGCTCGCAGAACGCCATAAATAAATACCTTGCAAGGCTCAGCGGTCCTCTCCTTGACAGAATTGATATACAGGTGGAAGCTTCAAGTCTCACCTTCGATACCTTAGGTGAAGCAAGAGGAGAAAGCAGTGCCGATATTAAAAAGAGGGTGAGCCGGGCAAGACTTATTCAGAGAGAGCGATTCAAAAGCGACACCCGTCTTAATTCTGACATGAAGACCGAGGATGATTTCAAAAAATACTGCCCCCTTGATGAGGACTGCAAAAATTTACTTGAAAATGCTTTCAAGGTTTTAGGTCTGAGTATGAGAGGGTATAATTCTCTTATGACAGTGACAAGAACTATTGCCGATCTGGACGGTGCGGAAAATATAAACGTAACTCATCTGAGTGAAGCTATTTCCTACCGCAGATTGGAAAACAAATATTGGAACAGGTGATTAAATGTTTAAAAAACGGACGCTGGACGGAAAAATCAATTTTGTTGTCCGTATTCTTTTCGTAATCGCATTTGCAGAGACTATAATTTTTGCGGTTTTAACCAAAGATTCTTCCAACATAATAAATGCATTCACGGCACTTTTGGGCTTTGCCCTTACCTTTGTACCTGAGGCCGTTGAAAACATTTCAAAAAAACGCATACGCTTTTCAAGCGGAGTAAAAATCGCCATTGTGCTGTTTATTTTTGCAGCAGAGCTTCTTGGCGAAATAAACAGCTTCTATGAGAAAATTCCCTGGTGGGACAATATGCTCCACTCCCTTTCCGGTGCGATTTTAGCTTTAATCGGCTTCATGCTGGTTTACGCCATGAACGAATCGAAAAAAGTGGAAATTCACTTAAGCCCCCTATTCATTGCCGCCTTTGCATTTTTCTTTGCTGTTGCGGCAGGTGCAGTGTGGGAAATATTTGAATTCGCGGGAGACAGGCTTTTTTCAATGAATATGCAAAAGTTCCGCCCTCCAGACGGCGTCTCCACCCTTACCACGGAAACGTGGCGTTATGATGCCGGGTTAATCGACACCATGACTGATATAATCCTCGATACGGTAACCGCCTTTGCGGTGGCAGTTTCCGGCTATATCAAAATAAAAACCGGAAAATGGAAAGCAGAAAATTATAAAAAGAAAGAAGACCGCAGTAAATAACAAAAAAAACACTTTGGACCAATGCCCAAAGTGTTTTTATTTCTTTTATCAGCCGCCAAGGTAAGCCTTTTTAACCATTTCGCTTCCTGCAAGCTCTTCTCCCGTACCGGATAAAACAATGCTTCCGGTCTCAAGAACGTAAGCTCTGTCGGAAATCGCAAGGGATTTACCTGCATTCTGCTCAACCAGCAAAATTGTTGTGCCGTCTTTATTGATGTCCTTTATGATTTCAAATACCTGGTCAACCAGAAGGGGCGAAAGTCCCATAGAAGGCTCGTCCAGCATCAGAAGCTTGGGATGACTCATAAGTGCACGTCCCATGGCAAGCATCTGCTGTTCACCGCCGGAAAGTGTTCCCGCAATCTGATTCCGACGCTCGGAAAGTCTGGGAAAACGGGTGTAGATATTTTCAATATCCGCTTTGAAGGACTGATTGTTTTTCTCGGAATATGCGCCCATCAAAAGGTTTTCATAAACCGTAAGCTCCTGGAAAATTCTTCTTCCCTCGGGAACCTGGCTCATTTTGTGATGAACTATTTTGTGGCAGGGCATTTTCGTAATGTCAACCCCGTCATAAATAACAGTTCCGCCGCTTTTGGGAATAAGGCCGATAACGCTCTGCATAGTGGTGGTTTTACCAGCACCGTTTGCACCGATAAGCGTTACGATTTCGCCTTCGTTTACCTCGAAGCTTATACCCTTCAAGGCACCGATAACACCGTAATGAACGGTTAAATCCTTAACTTCAAGTAATGCCATAATTAACCTCCTATATAAGCCTTAATAACTTCGGGGTCGTTTAAGGCAACCTCGGGTGTGCCCTGAGCAAGAACTGTACCGAAATTAAGCACCGTAAGCTCATCGCAAAGTCCCGAAACAAACTTCATATCGTGCTCGATAAGAAGAATTGTAACATCAAATTCATCGCGGATGCGACGGATGATTTCCATAAGGTCCTCAGTTTCGTGGGGGTTCATACCTGCCGCAGGCTCATCCAGGCACAAAAGCTTGGGATTTGTTGCAAGGGCACGTGCGATTTCAAGCTTTCTCTGCTTACCGTAGGGAAGGTTGCAGGAAAGATTGTTTCGCTCGTCTAACAATCCTACTACTTTCAATATTTCTTTTGCACGCTCACGCATTGCCTTCTCCGTCTTAAAGAAAGACGGAAGACGGAACATACTTGCAAAAACACCGCATTTAAATTCGGGCTGATTGTGAAGTCCAACCATTACGTTTCTTATAACCGTCATATTGTTAAAGAGACGGATATTCTGGAAAGTTCTTGCAATACCCTTGTGGTTGATGGTTTCCTGACCTTTACCGGTTAAATTTTCACCGTCCAGGTAAAAGTTTCCGTAGGTGGGCTTGTAAACACCGGTAATCATATTGAACACCGTAGTTTTACCTGCACCGTTGGGACCAACCAGACCGTAAAGCTGTTTTTTCTTTATTTTAAGATTTAAGTCCTGCACCGCCTTTAAGCCACCGAAGGATATGCCGAGGTTTTCAATTTTCAAAACTGTTTCCGACATTATTTATCCTCCTTTTTGCCCTTATCGGGGGTGTAGTTGTTGACCTGAAGGTCAACAGATAAAACTTCGTTCATCTCAATCTTTGTAGGAACGCGGTCCCACTTAGCTTCGTCCTCACGACGCCTTGCAGGGTCTTCGTGACGAGCCATAAGCTTTATCTTTTTAAGAAGTGCCGCAAAGTTATACTTCTCCCTGAAGCCCTTTAATGCCGGTGCGTTGTTGTAGATAACAAGTACAATTAAGATAAGGGCATAAAGGAAGTCCTGAAGCACTGCAAGGTTACCTGTAAGCTTGGTCTGAAGCCATACATCGAGGAAGGTGATGAGTGATGCCGCAATGATGGAGCCGTTGATGCTTCCCATCCCGCCAAGCACAACCATAACCAGTATTTCGATGGAGTAGTTATAGCCGAACTTCATACTCTGCACGGTGTAGTTGCTGTAGCTGTATAAAACGCCGGCAATACCTGCAAAGAAGGAAGAAACGGTAAATACGATAAGCTTGTACTTTGTAACGTTGATACCCGTTGCCTTTGCCGCAATTTCGTTGTCACGGATTGCGGTGATTGCACGACCGTGCTTTGAGCGGATTATATTCTGTACCGCCGCAAGGCACAAAAGCACAAGAAGGAAAGCAATGATGAAAAGCGTATCTTTTGAATATCTTGGGGTATCAAGACCAAGAGAGCCGCCAAAGGACTCTCTTGATGAGTTCATAAATACGGACTTTACGATTTCACCGAAAGCGAGAGTAACAATCGCAAGATAGTCACCCCTGAGTCTGAGTGCGGGAAGACCTATTACAACACCGCAAAGTGCCGCAACAGCACCACCCACAAGAAGGGAAATTATCAAAGTAACAATTCCATTGCCGAGCATGGGCTGAAGCAACACCGCCACTTTACCGCCAAGATATGCACCAACGCACATAAAGCCGGCGTGGCCTAATGAAAGCTCACCCAGAAATCCTACAACCATACTCAAGGATACTGCCAGTATAATGGAAATTGCAATTTTCTCAAGCAAATAAATATTGGAGGAAGATACGGAGCCGGC
>JAUNRD010000362.1 GCA_030535815.1 Clostridia bacterium | reverse complement strand
GGCTCATCATCATAGGTCATTATTTCGCCTTTTGTTCCCTCAACGGCAGCTTTGACTTTAAGTAAGTTTTCCTCACCGCCTTCATATAAGGAGGGGTAAATATACGCCTGACAGCAGGATGCATCCATACATATATCCGCATTTTCGTGGGCGGGGGAATCAAGCTTTCCCTTGGTGTAAGTCCTTGCAGCAACGCTTTGCGCCTTTAAGGCTTCCTTTTCAAATGAAGCGGGCATCTCGGAAAGAACCACTCCGAGGAGATATTCTTCCATAGGGACAGAAAACACACTTCCGTCATAAATATTCAAAACAGAAACGGAAGGCTCTTTGTACGTGGCTTCTTCGGGTAATGATTCGAGGGAAGGGGTTGAAGGTTCGTTTACGGAAATAGTTGGGGTGAAAATCATGGCTGAAAAAAGCAGAGCGGCACAAATAGTTTCAACTCTCATGTCTTTACTCCTTTCTTATTTTACATATATATGAAAAACTTGTCCGGAAAATTACTTTTATACTTTACAAACATGGGTTTTTGTGGTAGAATAATATAGTATATGACTAAAAATAACTATATATGTACATTATGGCATAAATAAAAGGAGGCTCACTATGAGCGAAGAAAAAAAACAAAGAGTATTTTCCGGTATCCAGCCTTCCGGTGCGCTGGGTCTCGGCGGATATATAGGTGCGGTTAAAAACTGGCTTAAAATGCAGGATGAATACGATTGCTGTTTCTGCGTTGTTGATGAGCATTGCATAACGGTAAGGCAGGAACCGAAGGAACTTCGTGCACGCTGTATGGAGTTTTTAGCACTTTATCTTGCCTGCGGACTTGATCCTGAAAAAAGCTTAATCTATTTCCAGAGCCATGTGCCTCATCACGCACAGCTTTCCTGGGTGCTTAACTGCTATACCTATATGGGTGAGCTTTCCAGAATGACACAGTTTAAGGATAAATCGGCCAAGCATGCAGATAATATAAATGCAGGTCTTTTCACATATCCCGTATTGATGGCTGCTGATATTTTATTATATCAGACAGACAAGGTGCCGGTAGGAATTGACCAGAAGCAGCACTTAGAGCTGGCGCAGACCATTGCGACAAGATTCAACGGCGTATACGGAGATACCTTCCGTGTGCCGGAAGCTGTTATCGCCAAGGTTGGAGCAAAGGTTATGAGTTTAGCAGATCCCACCAGTAAAATGAGTAAGTCAGACCCCAAGGGAAACATCGGTATATTGGATGCTCCTGAAGTTATTATGAAAAAGTTCAAGAGTGCAGTTACAGATTCTGATGCGAAAATTGAGTATAAAGAGGGAAAAGACGGAATTAACAATCTTCTTTCAATTTACTCTATTGCAACAGGAGAAAGTATTGAGAATGCGGTTTCACGCTTTACAGGCGTTTGATATGGTGATTTCAAGGTGAAAACAGCAGAGGCTGTAATAGAAATGCTACGTCCCGTAAGAGAACGGTATGAGGATATATCCAAGAATAAGGATTATATTGAAAGCGTTTACAAAAACGGTGCAGAGATAGCGGGCAGAGTCGCGCAGAGAACCCTTGACAAAGTTTATAAAAAGATTGGCTTTGTTGCAAGATAAGGAGGTATCGCTATGGGAGATACGCTTAAAATAGTTTTTGCGTTTATCGTTTCTTTTATTATAGCTTTTGCCACAACTCCTATGGCTAAGAAGCTTGCAGTAAAAATCGGAGCAATAGACGTTCCAAAAGATAAAAGAAGGGTTCATAAGAAACCCACTCCGTTAATCGGAGGATTGGCAATATTTTTAGGCTTTTTTGTCACAGTACTGTTATTCAGTATACTTGACGGTGAGTTTTTCACACGGGAAGTTGACGGAATCGAAGTTACATGGCCAAGGCTTATGGGAATGCTCATAGGCTCAGTCATAATGGTTGTGCTGGGTATATTTGACGATAAGTACAATTTGCCTGCAAAGCTTAAGTTTGCGGTACAGATTGTAGCCGCTGCAATTCCTGTTGTTTTAGGAGTAAGAATAGATTTTATATATTTCGTGGAAACATCGGGAAGTGCACTTAGCTGGCTTTCTTATCCTGTTACGATACTCTGGATTGTGGGGCTTACAAATGCCGTTAACTTAATTGACGGGCTTGATGGTTTAGCTGCAGGAGTTTCTGCCATAGCATCTCTTTCGGTATTCTGCGTTGCCTTGGCACAAAACTATTTCGGTATTGCAATTTTAACGGCAGCTTTAGTTGGTTCATGCTTTGGATTTTTACCTTATAACTTTAATCCGGCATCTATTTTTATGGGAGATACGGGATCAACGTTTTTAGGCTTTGTTATGGCTTGCATTTCTGTTATGGGCTTTTTTAAGACTCATACAATAATATCTTTTGTTGTTCCCTTTATCGCATTCGGAATT
The DNA here is from genome assembly GCA_030535815.1 of Clostridia bacterium. Classification (GTDB taxonomy): domain Bacteria; phylum Bacillota; class Clostridia; order CAKSNL01; family HGM11501; genus HGM11501. Next base: position 111 of record JAUNRD010000362.1, on the reverse strand, counting down.
CCGATTTTTGATACCAGCTTTGCGATTTTCCGCAGAATAAAAGAGCATCGTCCCATTATGTCGCCTGACAGAGGACATTTACACCACAGACTTATAGACAGAGGATTTTCT
>JAUNRD010000361.1 GCA_030535815.1 Clostridia bacterium | reverse complement strand
CAGAGAACGTTTCAACGGTCATCTTTCAAAAAAAGAGCTGATAATCGAAATAGGCACTACCGGCAATACTTTAGATGAGGCTCTGGTAAGCGCCAGAGCTCTTGCATTTGCCATAAACGAATTTTATACAGGATAGCTTATTATAAACACAACCGTACCGAGGAAGGTGACCTTCCCTTCAGAAATGTCGTACACTTCGCTTTTCGGAAAAGTGGATTCTTCCCTGATTGTGACTTTGTCGCCATCCAGGAAAACGCGTCGTATTTTAGCCTCTTCCCCTTCTATTCTGACCGCCGCAAGACTTCCCGACTCCAAAGGGACAGACGGATTTATAAGTACTTTGTCTCCCGCTCCGATTTTTGCATAAATCATAGAATCGTCCTTTGCAATTACGAAATAGCAAAGCTCCATATCGCTTCTCGAATAGTTGCCGGTAATATGGTCAATTGCTTTCATTGCCCTTATGTCTTCTTTTCCGGTCACTTTATTGGGAAATTCAGAAAATACCGGAATTTTCGTTATAGGCTCCGCCATTTCTTTTACATCACTTTTTCCAACAATGTAATCCACCGAAACAGAAAGTACATTGGCAATTCTTTTAAGACTTTCATCATCCGGCAGACTGTAATCGGTTATATACCGCTCCAGCGACATTTTGCCTATTTCCGCTTTTTCGCAAAGCTCAGCTTTGGTCATACCACGCTCTATCATCATATAGAATATCTTTTCACCCGGTGTTGACATACTATCGTCTCCTTATACATTAATAAAAGCAACCGCTTGACCAGCTCAAAACATTATTATCACTTAATCTTCAAAATACAACAGCTTATACGGAGGAATTTCAAGCGCCTTTGCAATTTTGAATAAGGTATCAAGTGAAATAGCTTTATAGATATTAGGTGCTTCGATTTGCCCTATGAATGATACTCCGCAATCCAAGATTTCCGCAAGCTGTTCCTGTGTCAAAGACTTAAGCTTTCTGTAATAAGAGATTTTCAACCCTATTTTTATATAATTATCCTTAAACTCTATATTCATTTATATCACTCCTGCACAGTGGCATTACTTGCCAGCAACATTATACATCAAGGGAATATCCCTTAAAACAGAATAAGGGATATTCCCTTATGTTAAGATATTCACAGAGGTGATGTTTATGAAACTCAGAATAAAAGACCTTCGTGAAGACCACGATTTAAGTCAGAAACAAATTGCAGATATGCTTCATATACACCAGACAACGTATTCCGATTATGAGCTCGGAAAACTGAATATTCCTTTATCAGTGCTTTGTACTCTGGCAGATTTTTATAAAACCAGCATCGACTATATCGCAGGTCGCACCGACGAAATCAAGCCCTATCCGCCAAAAAAATAACACCGCACACTGTGCGGTGTTATTTTTTATTTTGTTGTAACTTCAATAATTCCGTTATTATTTGCTACCTTTGCACCGTTACCGAAAAGAAGATTGAAAATATCTTCTCCAACATAGGTTAAATCGTTTACGATTACAGGTAAAACGCCTGCTTCTCTGGCCATGGTTAAAGCTTCGCCGATTTTTACGGAGTGAACAGCTTCACCCTTCTTAAGAGAGATGCTTCTTTCTTCATTATTCCAGATTACTTCAAATCCAAGACCTTCTGCTAAAGCTCTTAAGGGATACTTTGCCTCTGTGCTTCCGAAGTTGAATGCTACGCTGAACTCTTCACCGTCAACCACTACAGAAGAAACATCTGTCTTTACAGGTGCAAGGGAAAGCACTGCAATCTTTTCAGCAGCTACGTGAGCGGGAAGGCTCATTCCTACAACGGAGGCAAATACCACAATTTCCGAACCCTCTGTAATATCGCCTGCCTTTATCATCATTCTGATTCTGTGGGCAATAACGGGAGTTGCTTCCTCATATACGATGCGGTTTGCACCGTCAAGAGACATCATAACGCCGTTTTCATTTGAACCAACCACTGCATAGATGGGAGCGGAAACAGAATCCTCTGTGTTTACAAAAATGTAATGCGCTGCCATCTGGGGCGGAAGGCTCATTGTCATTGCGCTTCCCGCAACAACGGTAATCATATCGCCAACCTTTAATTCTGCAGGATTTAAGTTGTAGTCGCAGATATAGGTTTCTTCCGCAAGATTAAACTGCTCGTTTCCGTCGTTAATCTGAACATAGCCTTCGCCGATTTCGGACACTATTCCGCTTACGGAAACTTTTTCGGGCATTGCTTCGATAATTGTCGCAGGCTCTTCTGCTTTTGCAAGAGTTAAAACAGCAAGGCTTTCCGCATTGATCAATGCAGGCTCACTTGCAGTCATAACAGATGCAAATGCTATAATTTCAGAGCCGGGTGTGATATCCATTCCCTTTAATATAATTCTCATTCTGTGAGCTGTCACGGGAGTTTCTTCTGTATAAGTAATAACCTTTGAGCCGTCCTTTGACTCGATTTTACCGTCGGTATTGGTTCCTGCAACAGCATAGATGGGAGCAGCCTGGGAATTTTCGGTGTTAACGAAAATGTTGTATGCCGCAACCTGGGGA
>JAUNRD010000360.1 GCA_030535815.1 Clostridia bacterium | reverse complement strand
ATGATAGTGCCGTGAAAGCGGGCATCCGCCAATATAAAGATTGTATGCCTCAAGAGAAAATCCGTCAGAAGAAGCAATCTGATGCAGGTATCTTTGTGCATCCTGCGAAAAGCTGTTTCCGATTGACAATACTTTCATTTTATCTTCCTTTCTTATATAATCCACATTACCAATTATACCACATGCTGAAGCTTATTGCAACATAAAAAGGCGATACAATGCATCGCCTTTTTCATTATTTCACAAGCTTATCGTGGTTATCGGTTGTTCTTAAAAATTCGTGAATTACCCATCTTGTACGCTCATAAACCTTTTCCTGAGCGTATGCAATATCGCCGGGCTTTTCTTCTAAAGCAAACTCATATGGCTGACGGATTTCTGTGCCTACGTTGATTTTCGCAATACCGGACTCCATGGCACGGAGGATATAATCCTGCTCAATTCCGCTTCCGCCGTGGAGCACCAGAGGCATTTTGTCTGTTACCTCGGAAAGAGTTTTGATGTGGTCTATATCAAGTCTTGCATTGGGCTTTTTAAGATGCTTTGTGGATGCTGCGATTGCACCATGGAAGCTTCCTGCCGCAACGCTTAACCAGTCACAGCCGGACTCTTTGGCAAAGCGTGTTGCCTCTTCGGGCTTTGTAAAGCCTTTCTTTGTGGCAAAAAGCTCTTCATAGCTTAAGCCGATACCGCTTCCCTCGTGACCTGATACTGCGCCAAGCTCAGCCTCGACAGCCGCATCGTAGGTTTTCGCAAGTGTTGCAACCTCTAATGTTGTTGCAATATTTTCATCAAGAGGAAGACGGGAGCCGTCAACCATTACAGACTGATAGCCTGAATCAAGTGCACGCTTGATGATATCCATATAGTCAACCTTCTTAAAGTCCTCGTCGATTGCGGGAACGTGGTCAAGATGTAAAAGGGTGTAGCCGTCCTTTTTATACTTGAAATATTCCTTTGCAACAGCCTCGGGGCTTTCTGATTCAAACTTTTCCCATTCAAGGCGGGCAACCTGAACCATTGCAACGGAGTTTTCGTCAACAATCGCCTTTATTACCGCCTCCGCCATGGGAAGATAAGGAATATTGAATGCGGGGATTATTGTGTGGTTTGCTACCGCCGCCTGAACTATTTTATTTGAACTCATAATTCTGCCTCCTTACATTTTATCCACAGGGTATAAAATTTTAAGCTGATTAATCTTGCTCTGATATGCCTTCTGCTGTTTTTCCTTTGTAACCATATCTGAAAGCTCGGACTTGATTTCTTCAAATTCATAAGCCTTTGCTTCGTTTTTAGCACAAAGCTTTATAAGGTGGAAACCAAACTGTGTTTTAACAGGGCCTTTTATTTCGCCGACTTCCATAGCGAATACCGCTTCGTCAAATTCCTTAACCATCTGACCTCTGGTAAATTCGCCAAGGTTTCCGCCGTTTTCCTTGGAGGGGCAGGAGCTTTCCGCTCTTGCTGCATCTTCAAAGGAAATTTCGCCCGCATTGATTTTTGCAAGTATCTCATTTGCCTTGTCCTCGGAATCAACTAAGATATGGCTTGCATTTACGCTTTCGCCCTTACCGAAGCGTTCCTTATTTTCTTCGTAAAACGCCTTTATTTCATCATCTGTCGCAGGCTTTACGGTTTCTAATGCCTTTGCCATAGCGAAGCTTATGAGCATATCTTCCTTTACCTTCTGAAGCTGTGCCTTGAACTCAGCATTGTATTCATACATATTTTTTCCCGCATCAAGTAAAAACAGCTTGTTTGCAATCATCTGCTCCAAAACCATTGCTCTGCCTTCGGGGTTGTTAAGATTCTGTCCTCTCTGCATTAAGGACATTATCATTTCGTTAATTTCCTCTTCTGTTACCGTGAGATTTCCCACTCTTGCCAATACTTTACCTTCCATTTACATCTTCCTTTCGTAAATAAATCACATTAAAATTGATTATAGCACAGAATATACGAAATTTCAACTGTTTTATGCGGATTGTCCGCCGCATTTGAGAACAGGCTGCAATTATGATAGTATATTATCGAAAGTAGTGACCGTAGGCGTGTCGACTGTACTCAGAACAGCTGCCGCCGTTCCGGCACTGCTTTCCCCCGAGCGAGATGTAAATGCTTTCTGAGTCAGTAAGCATTTACATTTACGACCTCGGATTTTTTATTTGTCCACCGAACTAGGATTTGAGTTTTTCCTACTCGGAAAAACCTTCGGACTTTTCAAAGGAAAAGTCCTATGACTCCGTTCAAATCCTCGAGACGTTTGGCAGACAAAAAAAGAAGAACCACGCTTTGCGTGGTTCTTCTTTTTTTGGTTGCCGAACTAGGATTTGAACCCAGACAAACAGAGTCAGAGTCTGTCGTGCTACCCTTACACAATCCGGCAACGAACTCTTATATTATAAGAGATAAGTCAAAAAAAGTCAAGAACTTTTTTCCAAAAAACTTACTTTTTTATTTTGCCCAAAGAAAATCTAAATTATACACCGAATTCATTCTTTTATTAAGATGCATGAGGACAGCTTTGAAAGCAAGACTCTATCACCGGATGC
>JAUNRD010000359.1 GCA_030535815.1 Clostridia bacterium | reverse complement strand
TTTTAGATTTGGTGGCGATGAATTTGTTTTGCTGATAGAAGATATACAATTATCTGATGTCAAGAACCTAATTGTAAAGTTGAATGAAGAATTATTTAAATTAAATAATACCACATTATCTCATGGTTGCGCAGAAGTGGATTTTAATAACGCAAAACCTTTTCATGTGGCTTTAAAAACGGCTGATGCAGCTATGTATTCTAATAAAGAGCGATATTATTTGAATTTACGTAACAAGGGAGAGGCTTAAATGTTGAGAATTTTTACCTAAATCAGGTGGCATCTAAACCATTCGGCTCTTCCAAAACGAAGAAGACATCCAATCGGATGTCTTTCTTGTTTTGCTTATCGCGCTGCGTTTAATCTGCGCAAGTATTTCTAAAGTTTTTTTCTTTCGCAAAAAGGGTGTCTGTTCCGTTGTTCTTATAACTGCAAATATCAGTTTTCAAATGACGGTGCAGTAGTTTTGTTATTTGCAAATGCATCAGGTCCGGGATCGGACATTGAAAAATACATTCTGGCTGCTTTTGTTGTGCCGAAATCTTTATTTGAGCCGCTGTTTTGCACTTTATTAAATGCATCACGAAACATCTGATTATGGGCTTCTTCTCTGTTAAGAAGAAAATCAATGGTTTCCTTTACTTTTTTATCATCTATCTGCCGGTACAAGTATTCATAAACTACTTTTGCGCGCTGTTCAGATGCAATATTACTTAATATATCGGCACATAAATCGCCGGTGACTGTTACATAATCAGCGGTCCATGAGTATCCCGAGGAATTTATAAGACCGGGATTTAAGCCTAAAAGGACATGGGATTGTATTTCTCCTGCCTGAACATTTTGGGCATTAACATCGTGACCGTTCAGCATATTAATGGTTTGAGCAATCATTTCCATATGTCCAAGCTCTTCGGCGGCTATATCCAGAAACAAATCCTTTATTTCGGGATCTTTGATACGAAAGCTCTGAGAAATATATTGCATAGCTGCTTTGAGTTCTCCGTTTCCGCCACCGAGCTGTTCCTGGAGCAATACAGCATACTGCGGATTCGGTTTTTCAACTTCTACCGGATGAAAAAGTATATTTTCAGCAATTTAAGATAAATTATTCGCCAAAAGAAGTTTCTTATCTATTACGGATATTAAAGCCCAAAAATTGTTTTATCTTTGACTTTTTTCGTATCTGAATCGTCTAATAAGTGTAAGAGCTTTTACAAAGGCGAAAGGAGGAGCCAAATTGTACGAACTGTTCGAGCAGAAATATAAGGAATGTGAAAAGGCTTTGTTCCTGGTTGCTTTTGGGTATCTGCACAATACCGAAGATGCAAAGGATTGTGTTCAGGAAGCTGTTTTGTCAGCACTCAAATCTTTCAACTCATTAAATAACAAGGAGTTTTTTAAAACTTGGCTCACAAGGATAGTGATTAACAAGAGCAAGGACTATCTAAAGAAACAAAGATTTACTGAAGAATTAACAGATAATCTGAATGTATTTTACGATATGCCGACAGATGAAATAGGTATAATGGATTGTATATGTAAACTTAGCCCTAAGTTATCAATATACATAACTCTCAGGTTTTATAATGATATGACTTATGACGAGGTTGCACGCACATTAAAGTTGCCCGTTTCAACCGTAAAATACAAAACTAAAAAGGCACTTAACGAACTTAAAACTTTACTGGAAGGAGATGCAAAATGAAAATATCTGAATTGGAAAACAAGTTAAGAAAACACGCCGAAACAACAAAAAGTGTTATGCAACCTCCTTTCGACCTGAACGAAGAAATTAAAAATATGGAGGTACACACTATGAGTAAACCTAAAATAACTATGAGGAGAACTCTCGCAATCGTTGCGGTATTGGCACTTTGCATTATAACCGTTACAATGTCGCCTCTGGCAAATTCACTTAAAGGCTTTTTCAGCGATATCGTTCGCTTTGACGGAGCTGTAACCGGGACTAAATACGAAAACGCAACCAACGAAATAAAAGTCGGTATTTCAGAAGTAACATCCGAAGAAAATGGCAATACCGTTGTCAGGCTGGATTTAACCTTTGAAAATCCAACAGAAGCACCTTTCCCATACATTCAGGAAGTTGCAGTTTCAGAATACAAAATACTTGATGGCAATAATAGAGAAATAATGAAGGAGAAGCTTTCTTCTGAAGAAGGAGATAAAGGCGCTGTCAGCGCGGGCAAGGTATCGGTTAACCTTTCCCTGAATGATGCAAAGCTCAAATCAGGCGAAGAATACACAATTGTAATTGAAAAAATGTACGGCCACTCAAAAGCCGATGCACCGCTCCAAATAACAGGGAGATGGGGGTGCAAGTTTGTTATTAAATAATATCAGATAAAAAGCAAAAAGACATCCTATGGATGTCTTTTTGCTTTTCTGTATGTTAGCTCTCGGAAGAAAGAGGTTGCATAAAGCGGAAAACTTTGATATTATAATATAAAGTGAGGTGAAAAGAATGTCGTCCTACAGCGAACTTATAAAGAATTTTGAAAAAATACGTGGCTATATACGTGAATTTTATGTATATGG
>JAUNRD010000358.1 GCA_030535815.1 Clostridia bacterium | reverse complement strand
CTCTCTTTCGTCTTCCATTTCCTGTTTCCTTGCCTCATTTTCAGCCCAATCGCCTAAGCTGTCGTTCAATTCATTCTGGGACTCTAAAAATGCCGAAGCCCACTTTTGCGACTGGCTTGGCATTTCGCCTTTTTCCACTATGGCTGTCCCATAATTATTTAACATATCAGTATATTTTGTCGGATTGTTATATCCTTGAACAGCTCCTCCCACAGTTGCTACAACCGCTGTGGCAGCAACCCCTACGCAGTTAACAAAGCTTGTTATCCAGCTCACAGCATACCCTCCTTAATCATGTAAAGAAAATCAGATCGTTCTCCTTCAGGAAGCTTAAAATTTCCAGATATTCTTCACGTGTTTTTTTATAGTCTCGCTCGGCAAACTGACATATATCTCCGATTCTCCTTTTCCCGTTACACAATTTCCATATGTTAAGAACAGCATCTTCCGCTTTGACACTTCTGTCCCCAAGAAAAATAGCCGGAACACCATTTTCCAGGGTTCCCGCTCCCTGTCTTACAGGAATAACTTCGGACAATTTAACTAAAAGTTCATCCGTCGTCTGAGCAAAAGCTATCAGCCCCGATGATGCCAACCTGAGAATAGTCTCCTTATCTCCACCGATATCTTTAATCTCTTTAATCCCGTTAAAGTTCATCCACACAGCAGCTTCCTGAAAGGATAACTGTGCCCCTTTGCTGCTACGCTCCACCAAATATTTATCTCCCATAGTTCCTAAGGGATAACCCAATGCAACTGCCAACATATTTATTCCTCCTGTCTATGAAGAAAGTCTGCTATAATGGCAATCACCCGATACAGCAGACTTTACTTTCTAATATAATTTTTTTAAGCTTTCCATTTTTCTATTCCAAAATCGCCGAGCTTCTGGATATCATTAATCAAAGCTCCGATTTCTCTTATGGAAATTTCAGCATCCTCTTCAGGTCTGATTTCAGCATAACCGGTATGTTCATCCTTATCTGTAACCATTCCGAATATGCCAACCCTTCTACGTCTGATATCTACCGCATCGCTTGCAGATTTTGTCTTTATAACCAAAACCAGGTTGGGATTTATAAAATTAAAAACAGTAGCAATAACAGTAAACACAAGCACTATAAACGCCAAAATATAAAACAATACGCTCCACACCGTATGATCCATATACGCAAGCATGGTAGATGCTATTGAAAGCGGCCCCATAGATGCACCCAGGCACAAAAGCTTTAACAGCCACTTACGCTTTACTCTGAAAAACGGTATGCAGCCCGCTACGCCTATAACTAAAGAAAGAAGCACTAATCCGAGTATTCCGTCAGCATTTCCGCTCAAAGATCCTACAAGTGCAGAAGATACACTGAATCCGAAGAAGAACACAATACATCCGAAAATAAAATCCCATATATCAAAAATATATTCTCTTCTTGCTTCAATGCCTGCGATTTCGTCAATCGCAAATTCATGCTGAAGGGTGGTTCTTCCCACAATGGATCTACCGGGTGCTCTGAAAATAACGCGTTTGTTTGTTACCTGAAGTCTTCCGATTGCCTTCATAAACGGAATTCCGAAAATTCTGTTTCTCAATGTAGCGATCTTATACTGCTTTACAGGAATTTCACCTTCATTAGCTTTGATGCAGTCAGGAACTATCTGCTTCCCTTTTTCGTATGCATCACCTTTATTTAACTCAGGGTCGCCGATTCCCATATCGTTTTTCATTTTTTCAAAGAAATCCATTCCGGCGCTTAAATCGATGGTAGTCTTCGGAGTAGAGCATTGGCAAACCTCGCCATCGCCGAGGGCTCTGCCACAACGTGTACAAAATCTTGGCATATACGTTCATCCTTTCTGTCGATTTCTATATTTTTCATATTATACCATAATCCACAAAAAAAATCAATACATTAATATTTTTTTATCTTTTTTGCCAAAACCACTATATATAGTATTTATTTTTAAAAAAACATACAATATGTATTGACAAATCGTTTTTTGTCGTATATAATAATAATCGTCATATGACTGACGGAAGTGGAATAACCACAGGGAGTATGACTTTATTTGCCGACCGTCTGGGCACAACATATGTCCTCCGGCCTGCATTTTTTATGCAGAAAACCGGAAAATATCAAAGAAAGGACGGTCGTAATGGTAAAGGGAAAAATACACTCACTGGAATCAATGGGTCTTGTTGACGGCCCCGGAATCCGTGCCGTGGTATTCTTTCAGGGGTGCTCACTTCGTTGCCGGTTCTGTCACAACCCCGAAAGCTGGAATACGGAAGCAGGAACAGAAGTTGATTCTGTTTCACTTTCAAAAAAGCTTATAAAGCTTAAGCCTTACTTTGATAAAAGCGGCGGCGGTGTAACAGCATCAGGCGGAGAGCCTCTTTTACAAAAGGATTTTCTTATTGACTTATTCAAGCGCCTTAAAGAAGCGGACATTCATACCTGTCTTGATACCGCAGGAGTCGGAATCGGAGGTTATGATGAAATCCTATCCCTCACCGACCTGGTTTTATATGACGTTAAGGCAATTGATGCAAAGCTGTATAAAGAGCTTTGCGGAAGAGAC
>JAUNRD010000357.1 GCA_030535815.1 Clostridia bacterium | reverse complement strand
TCATCCACCGCAAGCGGTCCCCCTTCCCCTCAAGGGGAAGGCTTTTTTGTCCCTTGTATATCAAAGCTTATAAAGACTGCATAATACACATACGCATCTAATCTCCTTTTATTATATTACACCAATAGCCTAAAGTCAATCAAAAGCGCCTTCAAACAAATAAAAAGCGGAGCTTTCTCCGCTTTTTATCATTTGCTTATTGTAACCGTGCCTGTCGCCCCATCCCAGGAGACGTTATATCCGAGCTGTTCGGATACGAATCTTACCGGAATAAAGGTGCGGCTTTCGGAAATAATCGGGTAGTTAAGAAGTGTATAGCGGATGTTTCCGTATACGGGGTCTTTAACATATACAAGGTGATTACATATCTGAAGTGTGATTTCATACTTTCCGTTATCAACACCGATTGTCTGTGTCTCACCGTCCCAGGTGATTTTTCCGCCCATTTCTTCAATCAATCCTCTTAAGGGAATCATTGTGGAGCCGTTGGTGATAAAAGGCGCAACGTCAATTTCCTTTGTTCCCTTGTCTGCTCCCTTTTCATAGGCAATTTCCTTTGAGCCTATCTTAAGGGTGTATTTTTCCGTGTTGGCGGCAAGGGATGCTTCCTTTCCTTCCTTTGTCTGAAGGAAGGTGATTTCCGCCGCAGAAACACGGGATGCGAAATAGTCATAAATTTCAAACTCGAAATATCTTGTTTCTATTTCCTCGTCAAACACGATTTTCTTAACGGAAAGGTCCTTTTCAAAGCTTACATCCTTGACGTGTGTCCAGTTTACCCCGTCTTCACTTGTGTAAATTCCAAAGCCCAGCCAGTGACCGTGAAGGTCTTCAGACTGTCTTGGTGTATAGTCGATTTCCTTTATTCTGTAGGTTTTCTGAAGGTCGATATCAATCAGCGCCGCAAAGCCTTTGGGAAGCTCTTCCGTCTGCCAGAAGGTGGAGGATGCTCCGTCTGTCGCATGGTCGGGAGTGTGGGAAAACCAGTTTTCGCCTTCGTAAATCACCTCTGCATCAGCGGTGTCAACCTTGTACATTCTGTTAGCTTCTTCGTTTGCCGCATATTCTGAAAAGCTTACAGACTCCTTTGAAGAATCCTTTTCCATAAGCTCAATTTCAGAAAGTGTGCCAAAGCCACCAACTGTTGAGGTTGCGACAATTTTAATTTTCTTTACGCCGATATTTGCGGTGAAGGGAATTTCTCTGTCATATACCCTGTTTTCAAAGACCATATCCTCCTTGATGAGATAATATTCTTCATCGTCGGAGGAAGCCACATAAAGGTCAACCTCAAGGAACAATCCCGTAAGCTCCGTTCTCGGAACCAAGGTAACGCCTGAAATTTCCGTAACGGCGGGAAAAATCACTTCAATTTCGTAGGGCGGCACATCCTGATCCACTATGGCAGAGCCTTCTGCCTTATAGTAAGAATGCCAGTTTGTATTTCTGTCTCCGTCAATAAGCTTTGCGCCGGAGCTCCACATTTCGGAATTTACGGATATCTTCCAGCCTTTGGAGTTTGTTGCCTTGTTATCCTGCACCTTGCTTTCTTCTTTTTCTTCCGCTGCCGCATTCCCGCCGGTATAAAATTCAATTTCCTTGGCTGTGCCAAAGCCGCCTAATGACTTTGTTATCTCAATTTTTATTGCCTTTGCTTCCTTATCTCCCCAGGTTGCACCGGATGGCTTATAGAGTGCGGCATCCCCTGCGATATAAGAAAAGCTGCCTTGGTAAATTTTCTCAAAAGCTGTGCCGTCGGCTGATGCATAAATGTTATATTCAAGAACCGTTCCCGAAGCATTGTCGCTTCTCGGGATATAACGCCAGCCCGATACCTTTGTCTTTTCGGGGAAGGTTACGGTGATTATGTGGGGGCATTCATCGTGGCTTACCACATTTCCCTCTTCTGCCTTATATGCGGTGTGCCAGATGGTTTTTTCATTTCCGTCAAAGGCACTAAGGATGGAATAGCCCGTATCGTTCTGCTGTGAGGATGCCGTAATTACCCAATCGTCCGTCTTTTGAAGCTTTGTTCCGAGTGCGGATGTATCCTCTGCTTCCTCTGTCTCCTCTTCTGCTCCCGCAAAGGCTTCTCCATCCTTTATGGCAGAGCCGCTTGAACCTTCAAGGAAGGTGATTTCAGAGCCTGCGCCAAAACCGCCGATACCTTCTGTTATTTCGATTTTTATGCCGTTCATTTTAACGTTGCCCCAGCTTGCAGTCTGAGGAACCAGGCCCGAAAGTCCGTCTTCGTAGTAAAACTCGCCCTCGTAAATCTTTTTATAGCCGTCGCCGGATGTTGCATATACATTAAAGGTCTTTATTGCACCGGTTCTGTCGTTGGTTCTGGGAGTGTAGATAAAGCCCGACACTTCCATTTCCTTTCCGAATTCAACACTGATTATGAAAGGAGCACTGTCGGAAGTTGCGATATTACCGTTTTCAACAGTGTAGGCAGAGTGCCAGTTTGTACCCGTATTTCCGTCAAAAAGGTTATTTCCCGATGTGCCGAGCTGGCTTGACACCTTTATCTTCCAGGAGCCGTCGGGTGTAATGGTGTTTTCCGCCGATACGCTGAGGC
>JAUNRD010000356.1 GCA_030535815.1 Clostridia bacterium | reverse complement strand
CCCCTTGAACGGTACGGGAGAGTTCAGTAATTTTTTTCTTCGTTGAAAAAAATTATCGTTCTTCTTTTCCTTTTTATTTTATGTGCTTAGCGAAAAAATCCTTGTTCGGATTTTTCTTTTACTCTCCCTCCCCTTGAACGGTACGGGAGAGTTCAGTAATTTTTTTCTTCGTTGAAAAAAATTACTTTATATATTTAAGATAGTCTTCAATCGCAAAGATTGCCGCACCGAATGCCGCACGTTTTACATCGTATCTTCTGATGTCTAAAGTTCTTGAAGCATGCTTTTCCAAAAGAGCCTTTAATTTTGCCAGCTCCTCTTCCTCATTGAAGGCTGTTCCGCAAACTAAAAGCTTTTTAACGTTGAAAAGAATAATTGAGTTTGCAATTACAAAGGCAAGGGCTTCATTTTTTTCTTCTGCGGATTTGCCTGATTTGAAGTATACCCTGTGAAGCGCCTCTTCTCCCTTATCCGTTAAAACCTTGCATCTTCCTAATTCGTGCATACCTGAACCGATAATAAGATTGCCGTTTTTGATAACCGCCATACCCAGTCCCTTATCAATACGGACAAGTATTGCATCCTCCTTGTTTTCTCTTGCCGCCGCAGAAAGAATACAGTCGGGATCGTGAGCTATGTAAGAAGGAACACCGTAACGCTCTGTCAGCATATCGGCAAGGGCAATATTTTCCCAGCCGCTGACAGAAATGCCTAAAGATATTCCCGCATCCGTATCAACCTCACCCTGCATGGCAACACCCAATGCAAGAATGGTGTTCTCCTTATACTTTTCGGTAACCGAGTCCAGAAGCTCATATATGGATGCAAGGAAGCTGTCCTTATCCGTAATATCGGGAGTTTTCGCCTCTTCATATATGATTTCGTTTTTAAGATTTATTACCACTGCATAAAGACCTGACATATTTACGTCAATACCAATGATATAGTTATCGGCTGCATTTATCCCGATGCATCCCGGTCTTCTTCCCGATGATATATTATCCTGACTTTTTTCTTCAACAACATAGGAAAGCTCAAGCAAGCGGGAAACAATCTGGCTTACTCCGCCCCAGGAAAGCCCCATAAGATTTTGTATTTCCTTACGGGTTACGGACTTTTCTTTTCTTATCAGCGAAAGGACTTCAAGTATGTTTGCTATCCTCATATCCTGCTGACTTATAAATTTTCTCAAAAGAATTCTCCTTTCCTATTGACATTGTATCAACTTCTTGATATAATTATTATATCGCACTGTGACACAATTGTCAATAGTGTTTTTACAAAATATAGAAAAGAAGGAGTTTTTTTATGAATCTCAAGGAAAAAATATTAAACACCCGCCTTGCGGAAGGTCAGATTGCCTGCTTTTATTTAGGTCAGGTAGGCTTTATCGTAAAGTACAATGAAACCTACACTTTAATCGACGGTTATCTTTCGGATTATGTTGATAAAAACTGCTGCAGCGAGCTTGTTAAATGGGTAAGAAAATATCCTGCTCCCATAAAGGGTGAGGAGCTTGATTTCATCGACTATGTTTTCTGCACCCACGCTCACAAGGATCACGCCGATCCCTATACCCTCTCCGCCATCGCCTCGGTAAATAAAAAGGCTGAGTTTTTCGCATCCGTTACATTTTGTGATGAATTCACAGAATACGGCATAGCAAAGGACAAAATCCACGGCGTTGTTGCAGATAAAGCATACACCCTTGATGGCGGAATTTCCTTTACTCCCGTTCCTGCCGCTCACGAACAGCTTAACACGGACGATAACGGTAACTACCACGAGCTCGGCTTTGTAATTTCCTTTGGCGAAACAAAGGTGTTCCACTCCGGCGACTGCTGTATGTATGACGGACTTATTGAACGTATCAAGGGAAGTGATATTTTAATGATTCCCATAAACGGTAAGGACTATTTCAGAACCGTTGTAAAAGACATTATCGGATGCTTCGATTCAGTTGAGGCTATAACCCTTGCAAAGGAAGCAGGCGCATCCCTTTTAATCCCTACACACTTTGATTTATATTCCGTTAACGAGGTTAACCCCGCATATTTTGTTGACCTGGTTTATAAATTAAATCCCGCTCAGAGCTTTAAGCTCTTCACACCCGGTGAAAGATACATATTTGAAAAATAACAAAAATCCTCCCTAATAACTCAGGGAGGATTTTTTAACCAAAAAGCCCCGTGGCCATATACTGTTAATGGAAACGGAGGCTTTTATGACTATTGTATTTTTAACCGCGCTGGGCGTTGGCGGTGCCACAATTTTAGGCGCCCTTTTAGGTTTTATATTCAAAAGAATAACAAGCAGAACAAACGATTTATTTTTATCCTTTGCCGCAGGCGTTATGCTTGCCGCATCTATTTTCGGGCTTATCATCCCTTCTCTCGGAGGCGGTAACCTGTTTTCAGTAGCCGTCTGCATTTCGGGGATTTTTTCAGGAGCGTTTCTTATAAATATTCTTGATAAACTAACCCCGCACCTTCACAAACTGACGGGACTTGACGATAAAGCTCTCCCCGGAAGATACGACAAGGTGATTCTGTTCGTTCTTGCGATTGCCATACATAATATCCCC
>JAUNRD010000355.1:1433-2591 GCA_030535815.1 Clostridia bacterium | reverse complement strand
CCTACCAACCAAAGGACGGAGTAACATACAACCATTATACTACGCTTAAAGGAGTGATGGAAAAAGAGAACCCCGAGAGTAGTGAGTTTATCGTTCCTGCCAGCCTGAAAGAGCTTTACGAAAAGAAAGATTATGGCGAGTATGCGCTCCCCAACGGAGAAATGCCTGTGGCGTTCCTCACCACCAACGACATTACCGGCGGAAACAGTGGCAGCGGCGTTCTTAATTCAAAAGGCGAGCTTATAGGTCTTGCATTCGACGGAAATTGGGAGTCGCTCAGCGGCGATATTAACTTCGACACAGACAAGCAACGTTGCATAAATGTAGACATACGCTACGTGCTGTTTATCATCGAGAAGTATGGTAACTGCAAGCGTTTGATTGAAGAGATGAATATCGTAAAGTAAAATTCTTTTAATAATTTTATAACATAAAAAGTTATCTATGAAAAAAATAGCATTTTTTTCCATATTTTTGATTCTTGGCATTGTGTGTTCGCAGACACTGCCTGTTGTCTTTGGTGAAGCTGCCTTCTCGCAGACAAAAACTGTGTTCGACTCGATGCTATATGTGTGCCTTGCGTTTATTATGATAAATGTAGGCCGCGAATTTGAGCTTGACAAAAGCCATTGGCGTTCCTATACGGCCGACTATTTTATAGCAATGGCAACAGCTGCAGCCCCGTGGCTGTTAATATGTTTCTACTATATGGTTCTTCTGCCGTCGAACTATTTTACCGATTGGGACGCTTGGAAAGAGACGCTGCTGCTCAGCCGATTCGCTGCGCCCACCTCTGCCGGAATATTGTTTACAATGTTGGCGGCTGCCGGCTTAAAATCCTCGTGGGTGTATAAAAAGACAAGGGTGTTGGCCATCTTCGACGACCTTGACACTATATTGCTGATGATTCCCTTGCAGATATTCATGATAGGCATGCGCTGGCAGTTGGGCGTGGTTGTGCTTGTGGTGTTCCTTTGTTTGTATATTGGCTGGAAGTATCTTAAACGATACAACCTCAATCAGTCGTGGGGCTCTATATTGGGCTATTCGACAATATTGGTGTTTGCTTTTCAGGGGCTGTATGTCCTTTCTAAACAACTGTTCGGCGTCGATGCTGCTATTCACATAGAAGTATTGTTGCCCGCATTTATTCTTGGA
>JAUNRD010000355.1:0-1423 GCA_030535815.1 Clostridia bacterium | reverse complement strand
TCATCATACTAAGATGGACGAGAGTGTGGCAACTGTTATTTCCTATCTGTTTATGTTCCTTGTGGGCATGAGCGCCCCGCTGTTTGTAGGCGTCGATTTTGGCGCAACTGCCGGCGATTGTGTCATTGCTCAGGTGGGCTCAATGTCGTGGGGCGAAATTGCGTTGCATGTGCTTGTTGTTACGGCTCTATCCAATATAGGCAAGATGGTTCCCCTGTTTTTCTATCGTGACCGTTCTTTGACCGAACGTTTGGCTCTGAGCATAGGAATGTTCACTCGTGGCGAGGTTGGCGCGGGTATTATATTCGTGTCGATAGGCTACGGCCTCGGCGGTCCGTTGCTTGCAATTTCGTTGCTCACAATTCTTTCCAACCTTATTCTCACAGGTGGCTTTGTGGTGATTGTAAAAAGGTTGGCGTTGAAAGCCGAGCAGCAACAGAGAAAATATAATCGTATATAAAATAAGTAAATTAAATTTATAGAAATATGAGAAAAATTTATTTTGTAAGTCTGTTGGTGCTGACTTTAAGTTTGGCTGCCTGCTCTAACAAGCCTGCTGCTACGCAGCAACAGTGGGACGACTATTTTGTCGGTAAAATAAATTTCGAGGATAAGTCTCCCGACAGTGAAGGCTCCCGCATCTATAATAGTCTGATTCCTAACCCCGAAGAGTATATTGCCGAGCAGGCGCGCACAGTACTAAACACACTCTATTTTTCGCCCGAAGATAGTATAGTGCCGGTTAATAACCTCTATTATACAATCGAAGAAATGGACGGAATTTCGGGCAAAGGTGGCGGCAACGGCGAAGTTTCAATCTATTATAGTACAAAATACGTTGCAAGCTCTTTTACGGACAATGACACTGCAAAAGTCTTTTTCGAGACACGCGGAGTGTTGTTGCACGAGCTTACACACGCCTATCAGCTTGAGCCGCAAGGCATTGGCACATACGGTACAAACAAGGTCTTTTGGGCGTTCATCGAGGGAATGGCCGATGCTGTTCGTATAGCCAACGGTGGATTCACCGGCGAGGATGACCGTCCCAAAGGTGGCAATTATATGGATGGATACAGAACTGCTGGATACTTTTTTGTGTGGTTGCGCGACAATAAAGACCCTGAATTCTTGCGCAAATTCAACAAAAGTACTTTAGAAATAATTCCTTGGTCGTTCAATGGAGCCATTAAGCACATTTTTGGCGAAGAGGCTGATATTGACGCATTGTGGAAAGAGTATCAAATTGCCGTCGGGGATATTAAAGAATAAACTGTAAAGCTATTGTTGTTTATAAATATATCCTCAAAAGTCGAACTTTTGAGGATATATTTTATTATGCTTTTTTTACTCTCCGCTGAAATGTTTCATCAGTTTCGCGGCGGCGGCAAAAGAGGTTATTTTATTCTCGTATAAATTCTTTTCG
>JAUNRD010000033.1:7854-11727 GCA_030535815.1 Clostridia bacterium | reverse complement strand
ATTATACCATAGGAGGGTGTTTTTTTCATTGTCCGTTTTTACTGGACTTGTTCATCCGAAACACTTGTTTTCTTCTCGTTATTTATTTGTTCGTTTGAGGCTTACTTTTCTCGAGAAAGTCTTGTTAAAGCATAAAATCCACCGAAATGGTGGTTTTTATGCGGAGTGGTTTTTTATTATTAAAGCAACAAGTAAAGGAAGGCTTACCTATTGCATAATAACCATTTTTGTTCCAAAGGGGCTTATCGACTCAAAGCCCCTTTGGAAGAGGAAGGATATGAAAACAAAATATAGTTAATAGTCTTATTAAATCATTTTGCTACTATATCCTCGTTATCTAAAACTTTCAAGTCTTAGGGACTAATACCTCAAATGTATCTTTTGCGTGTTTTTTACATTTTTATACTTCCTTACGACTTCAAAGTTAAGATACTTAAGAGTATTTATTGAAAACTTATATACTATACGTTAGCCGGCAATGTAGAACGCATATCTTGAAGATATTCGTCATCATTTAAGCTAATTGCCGTAAACTTACCGTCCTCGTATTCGAATGTATTAATTGATGCGTTTGCTGTCCATTCAACTTCAGACATCTTTTCGGCATCAAGATTCCTTGCAAGTGCTGTAATTACTCTTATTGGTGTAGCGTGTGTAGTAATTAAAACAATTTTTCCAATATTATCTTCTGCTATTCTGACAACAACGTCTTTTATCCTCTTAAAAAAATCTTTTACGCTCTCGCCGTTCGGGCAAACTGCTTTTCCGATATCTGTGCACCATATTTCATATTCTTTCGGATATATTTCACATAATTCTTCATATGTAAGCCCTTCCCAATCGCCACCGTCGCATTCGCGAAGTTGTTCATCCACGTTAATTTCTAACCCTAAAGTTTTAGCAATAGGCCTAGCGGTTTCATACGCTCTGCTCAGATTACTTGAATATATTATATCGATTTTTTTATCTTCAAACCACTTGCCACATGCTTCCGCTTGTTTTAACCCAAGAGTTGAAAGAGGATAATCGTCGCTTCCTGCGTATATTTTCTTATCGTTCGCTGTACTGAATCCGTGCCTAACCATAATTAATTTAGTTTTCATTTAGCTTCACATTCCAATAAATATTCATTATATATTTCAAATGTGTTCCCGGTGCACATTCTTACTTTTCTATTTTCTTTATATGTGGGCAGTCTATCGCCTTTCTGTAATCGCTCTTTACCCAGTAAACCGCATTTTTAATAATATTCTTTACGCTTTCATTGTAAAACGTGGGGAAGGTTTCGTGTCCGGGCTGGAAATAGAATATTTTACCGTTTCCCCGCCTGTAAGTCACACCCGAACGGAAAACCTCGCTTCCCTCGTAAGAGCCGATTAAAATGGTCTCTTCAGGTTCGGGAATGTCAAAGGGTTCTGCATAGGTTTCCTCGTGAGGAAGCTCGAAATAGCGGTCTATTCCTCGGAGTATCGGATGCCCTGGCTTTGTCACCCACACTCTTTCCATATCTCCGTCCTGCCTCCAACACAGATTACAACTTGTTCCCATAAGTAGCTTAAACGGCTTTGAATGGTGGGCAGAGTGAAGGAAAATTGCCCCCATACCTGCGAGAACGGAATTTTGTACCTTTTTTGCAATCTCATCGGGAACCTCTAAATGTGCCTTATGTCCCCACCATATAAGAACATCTGTATTAGCTAAAACCTCGCCGGTAATTCCGCAGTTTTCATCGTCAAGAGTTGCATATCTTACTTCAATGTCATCACACTTCAAGGCTTCTCCAACTGCTTTATGTATACCGTCGGGATAAACTGACCTTACCAGTTCTGACTCTTTTTCATGTCTGAATTCATTCCAGATAAGTACCTTTATCATATCAAACCACCTTGCTTAAAGAAGAATTTCTCTGCCTTCCTCGGCAGACTTATAGAAGCCTTCCAAAATTTTAATCATATCAACGCCCTGCTGTGGAACAAACATAGGCTCTGCACCGTTTAAGAGAACATCCGCAAAGTGACGAAGATTTGCTTCGTGAATCTGAACCGTATCTTGAGTCTTGGGAAGCAAGTCCTCTGTTACACCGTAATTTTCTGTAAAAATTTTAAGCTGATTGTTAAGAGATGTCCATGAAGCACCTGCCTTGTCGCCTCTGAATTCGATAAATCTCTGTTCAACCTCAATATTGGATGCCCAGGAGAACTCAATCTGCATTGAGGCACCGTTATCAAAACGGATAAAGCCCATTGCAAGGTCTTCTACGTCAAATGTTCCGTTTGCATTTTTATCTCCGAAAGCAGAGTTTGCAGAGTCGGATACATCGGAATTTGCAAACTTTTCATAGGCACAGCCTGTAACCGCAACAGGTTTAGGATTACCCATAAGCCAGATTGAAAGGTCAATCATATGTACGCCAAGGTCGATTAAAGGTCCGCCGCCGGAAAGTGCCTTGGTTGTAAACCAACCGCCTTTACCGGGAATACCGCGGCGTCTTTGCCATCCGCAGCGTGCCGCATAGATATTACCCATCTTGCCTTCTTCGATAAACTTTTTAAGATAAGAAGAAATACCCATATAACGGTTATTTCTCATAACCATTAATACCTTACCGGAATCCTCTGATGCCTTCTTCATTTTTTCCGCTTCTTCTACGCTTACGGCATCGGGCTTTTCACAGAATACGTTGATTCCCGCATTTAATGCATCAACCGCAATAACGGAGTGGTAGTAATTGGGAGTACAGATGTCAACAAAGTCAAGTCCTTCAATTTTCAAGACATCCTTATAGTCTGTAAAATATTCCTTTGCCCCAAGACGTTCTGCCAACGCCTTCGCCCTGTCCTCCAGAACATCACACACCGCTACGATTTCCACTAAATTTGTCATTTTTTCATAGGCAAGAGCATGAGCATTTTTTGCAATTCCTCCCGCACCGATTACAGCACCTTTTAATTTTTTCATTTTTATCATCCTTATACAATATTTTATTTTATTTCAATCGTTCCCGATTGCGGAATATTAAATTCAACCAGGTGTCCATTATTTTTTATTACACCTGTTTCGATTATATTTCCCATACAATCTTTAATCGTAAATACTTTGGATGTCAAATCAACATCAGACCTAATCACCAGTACGTCTTTTCCTGTTCCATTTACACATACAATCCTGTCGTATTCCTTCTTGAGTTCCAAAAGATTTTCAGAATATGAAACAATCACTATCTCGCTGTCAGTTTCTGCAGAAGCACTGCTGTAATTAGCTTCCGGGTTTTCAGCTTTGAATATTCCATCAAGCAATATGTGTCTGTTCTCATTCCAAAAGTCAAGATAGAATTTAAGCATTTTTTTATGTTTCTTAGGCAATTCTCCGATAAATACCGAAATCTGCGGTACAGCGAATAAAACATTGATTAACTGAAGTGCCGCATTTTCAGGAGTATTTTTCATATCCCACATAAGCATATCGGAGTGCACTGCCGTCTTTCCCGATATCAATCTTAAATCTATGCTTCCGACACGATTCTTAAGAGAATCTCCCGCACAATCACCTACCCTCAGCATATTACCGCACTGAGTAACAGCCGGTCCGAAATAACTCTGTCTGAATTCAAGACATAAGTCTTTATTTATTGCCGACAACCTGTTTTTTATATCCTTTAACAGTTGTTCTATTGCGTTTTCAAGGACAGGAATGTCCCATGCCTCATCGAATTTCTCTGTATCCTCAAGTCTGAATGCATCAATGAAATCAAGCTTAAGACCATCTAAACCCCAATCCCTCACGGCAGATTCATACAAGTCAATCAAATATTCCCTAACTTCAGGATATCTTGGATCCAATGCTCCGTATCCCATATTATTAAAATACAAAAAC
>JAUNRD010000033.1:0-7844 GCA_030535815.1 Clostridia bacterium | reverse complement strand
CCTCGGAATTTTTCATAAGCCTCTGTATATTTGCCAACATACGGCACTGAATACCAAAGAATAAATTTCATTCCGATATCATGAATCCTATCGACAAAGCTTTTCATATCTGCTATTTTATTAGATGCGACTTTCCAGTCTCCGCAATATGCATATCCACCGGCATTGTTCTCAGTCTGCCATCCATCATCTACAATAACAGTTTTCATCCCAAGTGCATAAGCTTCTTTGCACTCTTTAACAACTTTGTCAACATCAATGTTCTGATGAAAGTTATACCATATTGAGTAAACCATCTCACGTGCGGCTTCCGGAACATCGCTTCTCGAATACTCATTGTCCCACCATGCCGAAACATCCTGAATCGCCTTGTAAAACGGAATATTTCGCTTATCAACTCTTATAGTAGTTTTATATTCTTCGAATTTTTGAACAGGGAGAGTAAAAAGTTCAATAGCAAACTTTATATTACCGGTCTTTTCATCAAATCCGCTCATGAAATTCATCGGCGTTTTAGCATCTGATGCCGCTACTGTCATAATGTTTTCTCCATTAATGCCGATTACAGATTGTACCGGAGCACCAATGCAAATCCTTGTAGGAAACTTTGGCCAGTTCCAATTTTCCTGCAAAGCCCGCCTGAAATATGCCATAGGGTTCCACGTTGAAAAAGCTTTTCCCATCGGAACATCACAAACAAGAGTCACCTTGCTGATATCCTTAAGCATAGGATTTTTTATAGACACATCATAAAATTCAATATCTCCTGCAGAATTCGAATTTAATGCAATTTGTGTATCAAAATCATTAGGTTCAAAGCAAAGTTTCATCAAAAGTCTCCTTTCACCCTTTTATCATGTCTATAAAAGCCTTCATGAAATAAGGTAAATCTTCAGGTCTTCTTGAAGTAACAAGATTTTCATCTACAACTACCTTCTCATTGAAATATATAGCTCCGGCATTTACAAGGTCATCTTTAATACCAGGGTAACACGTAGCTTTTCTGCCTTTTAAAATCTTTGAAGAAATCAAAATCTGCTGTCCGTGGCATATCGCCGCAACAGGTTTTTTTGCATCGTTGAAGGCTCTCACAATATCCAAAACTCTTGCATTTTGTCTGAGTTTTTCAGGTGCCATACCTCCGGGAAGAAGCAGAGCATCATACTCTCCTTCCTTTACCTCGTCCACCGACATATCTGCCTCAATTTCAAAATGATATTTTGCACTGATTTTCGTCTTTGCAAAAGATGCTATTGAAACACTCCATCCTTCTTCCGCAAGTCTGTAATAAGGATAAAAAAGTTCCGAATCATCACATCTGTCTGCTGTAATAATCAAAATTTTCATCAAAGTTGCTCCCTTCCGTAAAAGGTAGCTCCGATAAGAGCCGCCCCTTCAATATTTTCTGCCACAACTATTTTAATTTCGGCGTTGATGCTTCCGGAAAAAAGTTCAAAATCCTTTGCCACCTGTCCTCCGATAATGAGAGTATCGGGGGTATATTTTTCAATATAAGGCTTTAATACCTCTCCTATCGCAACTCCCATTTCTTTATATACAAGTATGGCTTCTTTCTCGCCTTGACAAGCTCTTTTAGCTATTTCCTTGGCATCAATGCATTCTCCCGACATAAGTTCATACCTTTTTGTTATACCTCTGCCTGAAATAAAATCTTCTGCAATCATATCTCTATAGGGAGTATTATACGGCTTCTCGCAGGGACCACCGTTTTCATCTGTACAAAGCTTTCCATCTTTTATTGCCGCAAAACCCAATCCTGTACCAATAGTAATTCCTATTGAATTTTCATACTTTCCGTAGGTCTCTCCCAGTAAGAATGCATTTGAATCCGACAAAAAGAACACCGGCACTCCCGACAATCTTTCAAGCTCGTCCCTTAGAGGAATATCGTAGATTGCTTTGAATTTATGTTTCATAAGGCTTTTTCCGTTTTTATAATCAAAGGGGCCGGGCGTTGATATGCACACACAGGAAAAATTTTCAAATTCCTTAAAAATGCGTCCATACAATGAAATGATATCTTTTGCATCTCCATTTTCATTAGCGGGTGCTTTTTTTATTCCTGTAATAAATCGGGCATTTTCATCAAGCAGGGCGTACTTGAAAAAAGTACCGCCGGCATCGATTGCAAGAAAATTACTGCTTGTCATTTTCAAATCCGTCCTTCAGGCAGGTTTTATGGATTGTTATAGGCTCATTTCCGAGGTTTACAATCCTGTATTCACCCATTGAAGCAGGAACTAAAACTATGTCAAGGAAATTCTGATAATAGCAAAGATTCGGATTTGCTACAGACTCAACCCTTACTCTCTCACCATTAACAAGGGACAAAACGTGGAATTTACCGTTTGTATTGTCTCTGATTTCTTTTTCAAATTCAAGATGGCGAAGAGAAAAATAAAGTAAATCGTGTTCGCCGATTATGGTTTCTCTAAAATTGTCTCCTTCACGAATAACTCTTGGTTGCTGTACAACATTTTCATTTATCCAGGTAGCATTTCTTTCTTTTCTTAACACTCTTTCTCCGTGATAGGAGTGTATGGGACGGGGCTTACCGTCTAAGTCAAGTCTTAAGTAGTCGTACATTTTGTATGTATATGAGCCTACGGTAAGGCTTCCTATTTCAAGAATAAGCTGATTTCTTCCCGATGCATGGATTGTACCTGCAGGAATCATAACCTGAACTCCGGGCTTTGACTCAACAGAATTTATATATTTCTGATAGTCTATTTCAGAATGGTCTTTTTCTGATTTTTTCGCAAGCTCAATAAATTCATCCGGATTAATATCGTCATTAAATCCCAAGTATGTTCTTGCACCGTGACCTGTTCCTACGATGTAGTAGCTTTCGTCCTGACGACCAAACTCATTAAAGTTTTCTTTGTTATAGTCGCTTCCGGAGTGCACCTGAATGGACATATTACCTGATGAATGGAATGTATCATCATAGTTAAAGCGAATCGGGAAATATCCGCCAAACTTATCCACACACGCTTCGCCCATTATATTTTTCTCTTCTGCCTGAAGGAGTGTATAGAAGGGCATTTCAAACTCAGTATCTCCTACTCTTGAAACAACGCTTACTTCCATGGGGATAAAGTCAAAGACCCAAGCGATGTTTTTCATTTCGCCAATGTTTCTTAAGTTTTTAATATACTGTCCGCCCCATACGCCTTCAAGGTATACGGGCTTATTCCTGATAGGCATTGATGCAAGCTTGCCTGTAAGTTCATAAAATGCTTCTTTGCCAAACATTTTATAATTATTCTTATCTGTGCTGTCTATATAATAATCGATTTTGTCTGCATGAATAAGTGTTCTTCTTAAAGTAAGGGCTGCTTCAAAATCAACATAATATGCTCTTCTCATCATTTCACGGAATGGTCTTGCGTTTTTGTCTCCGGAATTTTTCATTTCGCCGTTTTTAGCTCTCAAAACTACATTTTTAGGAGCAACATCAAGCCACACGATTCTGTCGCACAATTCTCTGATATATTCAAAATATGTGCATCCGTTACCGTAAATTATGTATGTCTGTTCCTTATTTTTAAGCTTTTCTGAAAGAGATGTAAGCTTTTCATCATCAAAAACAACCTCGTATCCCTTTTCTTCTCTTTTACCGAAAAGATTTATCGGATCTTTTTCTTTATCGACCTTAAGATTATCGGCAAGAAGTTCTTCAATAACGGCAGAATCCTTACAATAGTCATCGATATTGATAACCTCGTATTTTTTTCCTTCCAATCTCATTCTTCCTGCTAACATATTTACTAATGCAAGGAAGTCTGCTGAGGTGTATCCGTCAAAGGCAATAGCCTTACCTTCTAATCCCTTTGACAATTCATCTATGATGGCATTATTGCCTTTCTTAAGTGAGCTTACTGTTTTTTCGGAAAGCTCGGGTGTATTTATCGCACTCTTATCGTTATAGGGGTGCGGATTAAACATAAAACTCATTTTTATTCTCCTTTGGCTTTGTAGTTATCGCTTATGATGCGGCATTTTGCCGCCTGTCCGATGTAATAGTCGAACAGGCGGCTTATTCCTGCATTAAATTTCCATCTGTGCCGGGGCAAGATTTATTGAAAATCAATGTCAATTTCCAACATTTCATATCCTAAAATAACATCATTTTCCTGAAACATTTCAAGAGTTCCGCTTGTCAAAATTATATCCTTCGTTTCCAGTTCTAAAATCCCCATAGAAGGAGCTTCATATTGTTTTTTAGTTTTCATAATACAATCTCCTTCCTTATTTCACCTTTGTTATATCACTTACAAAATTATCTGCATCAACCATAATTTCTTCTGTGGGTGTATAGATTGGAGTATCAACGCCCTTAAGTTTTATAAAGCTTACTCCCGTAACCTCTGTGTTGTACAGCGAAGAATCTATATTTACCAAGTCTGTCATCCATTTATTGTTTTTCGATGCATCAAATCCTGCGAAGTTTTCTATCTTGTGAAGTTTTGTTATACCTTCTAATGTTGCATCTTCACCGAAAGCACCGGCTATACCATATGTACCGGCATATTCAATAGGACTTGCAGAAGTCATCCCACCAAGTGTTGTCACCAATCTTATAATACCTTTTTCTTCATCTTCCGCATTTTTATACACGCCGGAGGATACAGATATCAAAAGTTCAGGCTTGCTGATAAAGGTAACTTTATAGTTTTCTTCGTTAACTGCTTCTATGTAGGGAACATAAAATTCAGTATCAACAGAAGTAGTGAAGCAATCTGTATTCAAAAGAGTGGTTCCTTCTTCTGCAATCACAAAGCTGTTTGTGTCTTCTATGCCGCCATTAAGCTTTACTCTTCCGCTGAAGTTGCCGCTTACGGTAATGGTAGCTTTAGGATTATCCATACTCCAGATTCCGTTGCCGGAGTCAATGATGGGATCGCCTGAAAGATTTATTACTCCGTTTGTGTGAGCTGCTATTGTCATTCCGGTTTCACTTTCTATCGTTCCTCCCGAAATACTAAAGGTACTGATTTCGCCGTACGTTCCATCATAGGCACCGATTCTTACAGCCGTTCCTGTTGATGTTATTGTTCCGTCAGTCATAACCGCTAAGCACAAAGGTCCATCTGTCCATGCTTCTCTTGCACCAACTCTCAAAGCAACTGCATTTCCGCCGTCTATTACACCTCCACTTAATTCAAACTTTCCCTTTGTAACTCGCACGATTCCGTAGTTTACATTTCCTGTTGTACAATTTCTTATTGTACCGTTTATAATCTGAGCCCATGCACTCTTTCCATTGCTTCCCTGATAGCCTTCTATCTGAATAACACCATGGTATCTGCTCTCTACATACTCTATCAGAGCTTCTTCGCCGTTCATTATGAACTGTGCCTCATCACCTGCGCCATATGTAAGCTTAACAGCACCGAAATTCACTCCGTAAATAGGTTTATCCTCTGTTCCGCTTATTTCCGAATAGTCTCCCATTTCAAGAGTTGAAGCATACTGAATGTTAACATATCCGCTTGTAAATCCTGCATCGGCGTTGCTACCGCGTGTCAGTCTTACATTTTCAAGCTTTATCCTCGTATTGTTATTTATTACAATCGCATTATTAGCTGAAAAATCTGCAATTATATCGAATTTAGTGTCCTCTTCATCACCTGTAGAACCGTCAAGAATGATATTTCCGCCTGTTCCAATGGTCATTGCACCGGTTAATGTTATGTCGCTTAAAAGATTGATTTTTCCTTCCCCATCACCAATCTCTGCAAGTGCATCTTCTAAAGACGGATAAAATTCATTTTCTATTCTGCATACATAGGGAACTTCGTCCATGCATTTCCATGCAAGAAGTCTTTCGCCGTCTTCATTCGGTATTATTAAGACTTCACTTTTTCCTGCCGCTTCTCCAAGACCTGTAACCATATCGCTGTTTGTCATAGTTACACCCTCGGATGCTTTACCGAAAACATTCCCTTCATATGCCTGATAAATAGCAATTTCTCCTGAAAAATCCGCACTCAAATTAAGTACATCTGCATCAGGAATATATAATGAGCAAGCTCCGTTTGTATCATTACTGCCCGTCTGATTGTCGATTTCAAAGTTTTCTCCGAGGTTTATTATACTGCCACTTTCTCCCTTAACGCTGTACTTTCCGCTGTTTCCCAATCTGGTTTCATGTACAATTTTTCCGCCATTTAAGTTAAGAACACTTCCGCTATGAGCTAAAATCACGTCCTGGTTGGACTGTGTTTTTATGATACCGCCATCAAAGTTAAAAGTAAAATATCCTTTTAAATCAATTACTGTTGAGCCTGATGCCTTAAAATTAACTTCCGCTCCTTCAAATATGTTAATAAAGTAGTTTCCGCTTTGAGTAGGTATGGTTGCAGAATCCGTTCTTATGTACAAAAGTTCGGCTTTTCCGTAAAAATTCACACTCGAAGGATATTTATTTGTGGTCGTAACCATAGATAAACCATCGGGAAGGATTACTCCGTCAAGTAAGTCAAGGTTTCCTCCCGCCTTTACCTGCATCATCTGATTGCCATCGATTTTTATGTCTTTGAGTGTCAGAGTCTGATTTCCCGCCTGTATACAAAATACGTAATTACCTGTATTCAATGTATAGGGTTCAATCTTCTCTGTATCAGCATTGCTGTCTGCACTTGTTAATGTGAATGAGGTTGTTATATAGTAGCTTTTGCTTAAGCTGCAGTCTTCCTGAAGTTCAATGATTGTATAATCTCCGTTGACAGCTGTTATTGCAGATGCCAAGGTATCAAATACTGCATCCTCGTTGTTTTCCGTATAGTATTCTCCGCTTTCATTTTTCAGCATATACGTACCTTCTGCTGCCATTGCCGTTGCCGTAAAGAAAATGCTTAATACTATGACAAGGAAAAATATAAATTTAAGTTTCTTCATCTTAATCCCCCTTATTTAGTAATAGTAATTTCCTGCGTTTCTCCGTTCCATACCACATTATAGCCAAGCTGTTCCGAAACAAAACGTACAGGAATAAACGTACGACTGTCTTTTATAATCGGCACCTCTCTTAAAGTGTAGCGAATTTTGCCCAAAGCTTCGGTTGTTACATAGACATCTCTGTAATCGACCATCAGCTTAATTTCATAATCTTTGTTTTTCACGGTAATTTCCTGAATTTCACCGTTCCACAAAATTTCTGCTCCCATAAGTTCAAGTAAACCTCTTAGCGGAATCAAGGTTGTTCCGTTAACAATAAACGGAGCTACGTCTATTGTTGTCGTTTCATTTTCTCCGTACTTTATATCATTGGAGCCAATTTTAAGAACATATTTTTCAGTTGTCACTCCCGATAAAGCATCAGCCTGTCTTTGGAAGAATTCAACCTCTGCACCGGAAACTCTTTCACTGTTATAATCCATAATTTCAAATTCAAAATATCTTGCGTTCACAGGAGTATCAAATCCGAATTTTGTGGCAGCTATACCTTTACTTAATACTTCGTTTTCTTTTACCATTTCAAAATTTTCTCCGTCTACGCTTGCCCATATATTGACCTTAAGCCAACATCCGAAAAATTCTCTGTGATTAAAAGGAGTATAGGCTATTTCCTTAATCTTTTTCACGCCGCCAAGATCAAAACTTACAACAGGAATATCGCCATTACGATCAGGAATTCCCTGCCATACGGTTTTTATATTTCCGTCAGTCAAAGCACCAACCTTGTATGTTTCATAGTCGGTTGCCGAATAACTTGCTGTTATTTCGGTGTTTGGAATCTTGATGAGAGCATTTTTATTTTCATTTTCTCGGAACTCATCATAAGGCAAAGTAGTAAATTCCTTATTTTCACCAATCAC
>JAUNRD010000354.1 GCA_030535815.1 Clostridia bacterium | reverse complement strand
TCTGCCGGAATTTGTATCCCACTCAGAGGAGTTTTTTATAAAGTACATTGATGAAAGGGCGAAAACAGGGCTTTTTGTTGAAGGTGCGGAAAACTACAGAGCCGTAACCCTTGAATCGCTATATAACATTTACGATTTCACGGAAAATGTCGCACTTAAGAAAAAGGTTGAAATGTTTCTTGATATAGTATGGATTGAATATGCCATCGAGAGCATAGAGGGCATAAGAGGCGGCGCTAAGGCGAGGGTTTATAACCGTGCAACAGATGCAGCAAGCGGTCTTTTATGGACAGCCTCCCTCGGCAGCTTATATTTCAATCTTAACGAGGATGAAAAATGCGAAACATTAATTACATTAATTGCATCATCCTACAGACCACCGGAAATTGCGGGAAAAATCGCAAAAGCGGAAAACAAGGGAAACTACGAAGTTATTAAATCAATTCCCGGAAAAGGCACAACCGAGGTCATAAAGCTTACGAACATTGATATGCCGGTATATACCCTTAATCCTGCGGGCGATGTTATAACCTATGAATATGTAACTCCAACCTATGCTGCAGGAACAATGTGCCATGATGAAAGCACTCCTATAACCCTGATAAGCTCCCAGAACAGGTGGGAGGGTGCTGTATTCAAAGGCGATAAAAATGCAAGAATTTACAGATATCTTGACACGGATAAGTCGCTTCATGCACATTTTTTAAGTATGCAAAAAGGGCCGGTTATGATATTTAAGAAAAATACTTCCGGAGCTTTCGATACGGGAATATACATATATCCCTACAGCTTTGCGGAAGCCGACGGTGAAATCAAAACCGAGGGCGGTTGGCTTTTCGGTGAAATTTACGATTCTTATTATGCCGTGAGAGCGGCCTCCGGAAAGCTTTTGCAAAAAGAAGGAAAAATTCTTTTATCCGATAGCGAAAGTCCCTTTGTAATACATCTGGGAAACAAGATTGATGACGGAAGCTTTGAAGACTTTAAGAAAAATATAAAGAGCAATCCCTTAACCTTTGACGGAAACTCCGTTTGCTATAATGATAAAAGATGGGGAAGGTTTGAGTTCAATATAAAAACCGCCGAAAGACGTCTTAACGGAAAAGCTTTCTCCTGCAAGGCTGAAAATATTATGGAGTGTCCCTTTATAAACTCTGTTAAAAACAGCGGGATTTTTGAAGTGACATTTGAAGGAGAAAAAATCATTTACGATTTTAACGAAAATACGGTGAAGTAAAAAAGAGTTTCATTTTTTCCATATTGCTATTGAAAAAGAAGTGCTTTTGTGCTAAGATAAAAAATGTTGACAAAAAATTACAGGAAGTGACTTAAATTGCCAAAGGGAAAATTCCAGATTGATATGAGCAAGGGCTCGATATTCAAAAACATAGTCTTTTTTGCAATTCCGCTGATGCTGACAAGCCTTCTTCAGCTTTTCTACAATGCGGCAGACCTTGTAATTGTAAGCCGATACGCAGGCTCAAATGCCATGGCTTCCGTTGGAGCAACATCATCTGTTACCAATCTTTTGATTAACCTTTTTATCGGTTTGTCAATCGGTGCAGGTGTAATTGTATCAAGAAAGTTTGGAGCACAGGACAAAGAAGGAATTAAAAAATCCGTTCACACTGCTATGCTTTTAGGTATAACCGTCGGAATTATTGCGGGTATTGTCGGTATATTTATTTCCGAGCCTGTATTAAAGCTTATGGGAACTCCCAAAGGTGAAGTTTTTGACGGCGCGGTTTTGTATATGAAAATTCTCTTTATCGGTGTTCCCGCATCCCTTTGCTACAACTTCGGAGCGTCGATTTTAAGAGCGGTGGGAGATACACGCCGCCCCTTATACATACTGGCAAGCGCCGGAATCATCAATGTAATATTAAATCTTATCCTGGTAATTTTCTTCCATCTTGATGTTGCGGGTGTTGCGATTGCGACTGCAGTTTCAAACTACGTTTCCGTTATTGCAGTATTCTGGATTTTAACCCATTCCAAAGACGATATAAAAATTGAATTAAAAAAGCTTAAATTCCATAAGCATGAGCTCAAGGAAATCCTTCGTATAGGTCTTCCCGCAGGAATACAGTCATCCTTTTTCAGCCTTTCCAATACCGTTATACAGTCCTCCGTAAATGCCTTTGGCGAAGCGGCTATTGCGGGAAATGCCGCAGGCGGAAATATCGAAGGCTTTGTGTATGTGGCTATGAACGCCTTTTATCAGGCAACGCTTACAGGCGTAAGCCAGAATTACGGAGCCCAGGAAGAAAAGCGTATCAATAAAACCATATGGGTTGCGCTTTTATGTGTTGTCGTGGTAGGCGCAAGTCTTGGAGCACTTTCTGTGGTATTTTCAGAGCAGCTTTTAGGAATTTATATAACAGACTCGGCTAAAGCCTTGAACTTCGGTGTAAAGCGAATGTATTTAACCTGTCTTCCGTATTTTCTCTGCGGAATGATGGAGGTTTTAACCGGAGCCTTAAGAGGACTCGGATGCTCAACGACAACTGCTGTTACTTCCTTTATCGGAACCTGCGGATTCCGTATATTCTGGGCGAAATTTGCGGTTGGCTAAGAATGGTATAAGATGTAAGGCGATCGC
>JAUNRD010000353.1:205-2609 GCA_030535815.1 Clostridia bacterium | reverse complement strand
TATAAATCCCACGGTGTTTATGGCAAAATTTGCACACATATGCAGTAGCCACGAAGGATAAACCGTTCCGCTTTTTTCGTTTAAGTAATTGAAAATAAGTCCGCCGACGAAAAGTCCTGCCATAACAATTATAAATACAGGGAGGGAAAACCAGCCTGTCATCATCGCCACGTGGTAAATGGCAAAAACCCCTGCGCTGAAAATATAGGAAAACTTCCTTGATGACACATTTTTAAGGGTGAGAAAAGCAAAGCCACGAAAGAAAAACTCCTCAAGAAGAGAATTTACAAAGGATATGTAAATTGAAACATAAATAAAATTCTTTCCGGTAACACCGATATTTTTTGTAAGCGCCCCGGTTATATTTCCGAAATCAAATACATCCTTAAGAAGAAGATATCCGCCTAAAATAACCGCATATACTCCAACTCCAAGAAAAACTGCCAAGAGGAGACCCTTGCCCTTAAGCTTAAAAAGCGGCTTTATTGAAAGTTCCTTATCAAAAAAGGCATAAACTGCGGGAAAACCCAAAAATAAAACCAATTTAATTGCAGACTTCGCAAAATAGTCCGCCATTAAAACCCCATCAACTACTGCCATGATAATGCAGAAAATTGAAACCAGAGAGCATATAGTAAAAATTTTCTTTTTATTTTGCATAATAACCTCTTAATATAAATGATGATTATATTTTATCATAAGTCGGGATTAAAATCAATTATTTTCACCTTTATTTTCCGATAAAAAAACCGCCATCAGGCGGTTTTCTTGTGTAACTTTATAAAAATTACAATCTTCAGTCCTTGTTCTTTCTCATTTTAACATAATTTATACTTATAATTGTTGCAGAAATTATAAATATAAATAAGCTTATCCATTGCGATGTGGAAAATACAAGAAAATTTCCTCTTATGGCATCTCCCCGGAAAAACTCCAGGCAAAATCTTAAAACCGAATACATAATTAAATATACCGCCATAACGTTATAGGGAAGCCTTTTCTTCTTCGTATACAGCAAAAGAACAGCCATAATAAACAGATTAAATAATGCCTCGACAATCTGTATCGGAAAATAAGTTTCACCTTCATCACCAAATCTTGTTGCTACGGCAAATATTCCCTTATACTGAAAACCATAACAGCATCCTGTAAGCAAGCACCCTACTCTTCCGACAGCGTGTCCCAAGGGAATATACGGAACTATACAGTGTTCAACATCCTCTGCTTTAACCTTTAATAATCTGACAGTGACTACGACACCGATAATCGCGCCAATGAGTCCTCCGTAAAATACTATTCCGGGATTTTTTAAAAATGAGAACTCCATACTAACTATTTGTTTGCAAATGGTTTCAAAATCATATGATACAGCGATATATAAAATCATTCCGCCAAGAGTACCACATCCAATTGCTACTGCTCCTGTAATCAGCAGATCGTTGAAATCCAAACCAATCTTTTTCGCCCGTCTAAACGCCAGTATTGCACATAAAAACATTGCAATGCATACACACAAGCCGTAAGACGGAATATGCAATGCAAAAAAATTCACATACGGATACATAAGATCACCTTTATATTATATCATAGACATATTCACAGAAAAAAATCTACCTCTTTATGAGGTAGATTTTTTTAATTAAAGAGTGCTTCCGATAGTTGCTACGCTGCTAACGCATGCTGCACAAGCAAGCCAGAAGATAATGCCTAATGCTACTGCAATGATTGACATTACAATACCAGCTGTTGCCATACCCTGTTTCTCAACATTCTTCTTGCCTAAAGCACCAAGTATAATACCGATAATACCGAGTATTATTGAAATCGGGCCTAATCCTATAAAAGGAAATGCTAACGCGCAGATACCCAATACTAAAGATGCTACTGCCATTATTACCCCTCCCCTCTTAATCTCTCTTTCATTATATAATGATTTCCAGTATTTGTCAAGTAAATATTTCATGCCATAGCATCTTATCTGTATCCAGAATCACCTATCCTATTTATAAACAAGATATCGCTTCATATTGCAATTATAAATCATAAAATATCAGCATATTGATCAGATTACTTTCAGGCGGAGATTCGATTTTGACTTCGGGGTCCCCGAAAAGCCAAGGGCTTTTTGGGGCGAGGAGGAGCAATATTATGGGCGTATTTTTGCTTTGCAAAATGGAGCCCATATTTATTTGCTCCGACGATCTGCGTCGTTTTTGCCGCTTCTCGGACAAAAACTTCCTATGACACGTTCGAATTTCCTATTGAAATTCTAACAAAAGCTCTTCCTTGCACTTGTGCTTTGCTACGGCGGAGATTCGATTTTGCATTTTGCTTTGCAAAAATGCAAAACTGCGTCGTTTTTGCCGCTTCTCGGACAAAAACTTCCTATGACACGTTCGAATTT
>JAUNRD010000353.1:0-105 GCA_030535815.1 Clostridia bacterium | reverse complement strand
CCTATTAGAAATTCCAAACAAAAAGACCATCCTTGCGGATGGTCTTTTTGTTTGGTGACCCATCGGAGATTCGAACTCCGGACACCTTGATTAAAAGTCAAGTGC
>JAUNRD010000352.1 GCA_030535815.1 Clostridia bacterium | reverse complement strand
ATCCGGGTTGTTGTAATGGTTAAAACATTTGAATAATGGTTTTTTCATACCTTTCCTATCTGTTTTTGCAATCAAATTCATTTGTGTTCCACACTCCAAACAGAAAACAAGTCCTTTAAAAATATTATCGAAGTTGTGCTTATTATTATGCTTACACGAACATAACTTTTGTTGTACTTTATTAAATATATGGGTATTTTTTGAAAAAGGATGAATGTGATGCACAGAGTGGAATATCTTCTTTGGCTTAAGCATATGGGTATTTCGTCCAATGCTAAGTTTTTAGACGCGATTGAATATTTTTCCTCCCCTGAGGAATTATATTCTGCAGATAAGGAAGCGTATGAAGAATGCGGAATGTTTAACGATAAGGAAATTGAATATCTTGTGAATAAGGATACTGCTTTTGTATCGGCAGAGGTTGAACGTTGCAATAAGGCAAGGGTTTATCTTGTTGACTACTTCAGCAAGGCATATCCCGAAAGCCTTCGCTCCATACCCGAGCCTCCGCTCATTTTGTATGTGGCGGGTGACAGAAGTGTGCTTAATACTCCTTCGGTAACCATCGTCGGAAGCAGAAAGGCTGACAGCTACGGTATGAACATAAGCCGTGACTTAGCATCCACCTTTGCTCAGGGCGGCTACACGGTGGTTTCCGGTATGGCACAGGGGATTGATCAGTCGGCTATGCTCGGTGCAATTGCAGGAGGCGGAAAGACAATCGGCGTTCTTTGCTGCGGTATGGATGTGGACTATCCGGCAGGAAGCGGCGACTTTCGGAACAAGATAATAGAAAACGGCGGAGCCGTTATTTCGGAATTTGAATTCGGAACACCTGCGCTTTCAGGATACTTCCCCGTAAGGAACAGAATTATGGCAGGGCTTTCAGACCTTACCATAATGGCTCAGGCGGGAGAAAAGAGCGGTGCACTCATAACCGCACATCTTGCCATGGAATACGGTAAAAGCGTTGCAGCCGTTCCGGGAAGAATCGATATTGAAGAATCAAAAGGCTGCTTTAATCTGATAAAGGACGGGGCAACAATGATTACCGATACGGAGGAGTTCGTTTCGGAATATATACTGTCAGCACCCAAAAAGGAAGAAGTAAGGGAAGAAAAGGTGCCCGAAGCAAAACCCGAAAAGAAAACCCCGGTAAAAACGGCAGTACGTCAGGGGGAAAACGAAAGCGACAATATGCTTGCACTTTTAGAGCTTCTTAAAAAAGAACCGCTCACATCCCAGGAGCTTTCCGAAAAAAGCGGAAGGCCCTTCAAGTGGGTGGCATCCACTCTTATAATTTTGGAGGTTTCGGGAAAGGTTAAAATGATGCCCGACGGAAAATATTCTGTAAATTAAGTTGTTTATATATAGAAAGGTTGAAGATTAGAAAATGGAAAAAGCTAAAAGCAAGACAAATCTTTTAATAGTTGAGTCTCCCGCAAAGGCGAAAACCATAAAGAAGTATCTTGGCAGAGGCTACAATGTAATGGCGTCAATGGGACACTTAAGGGATTTGCCGAAAAGCCAGCTTGGTATTGATACTGAAAAGGACTTTGAGCCTAAGTATATCACAATAAGAGGTAAGGGCGACCTTACAAGTGCAATGAAGAAGGCGGCAAAGAGCGCTAAAAAAGTATTCATCGCAACGGACCCTGACCGCGAAGGAGAAGCTATTGCGTGGCACATCGCGGCAATCCTCGGCATCGACGAAAAGTCCGACTGCCGTGTTACCTTTAATGAGATAACTAAAACTGCGGTATCCGAGGCTGTTAAAAAGCCCCGTGCCATTGACCTTTCGCTGGTTGATGCACAGCAGGCAAGAAGAATTGTTGACAGACTCTTGGGTTATAAATTAAGCCCCCTTTTGTGGACGAAAATCGGCTCCGGTCTTTCTGCAGGTCGTGTTCAGTCCGTAACCACAAAGATGGTTGTTGACAGAGAAAGAGAAATCGAATCCTTCGTTCCCGAAGAATACTGGAACATAACGGCAATGCTTAAAAAAGAGGGAGAGGATTCCTTTGAAGCACGTTTTTACGGCGTTGGCGGAAAGAAGAAGGAATTAAAATCAGAAAGCGATGCTGAAAAGATAAAGGAAATGATGAATGGCGGCACTTATACGGTGACAGACGTAAAGTATTCCGAAAAGCAGCTTTCACCAAAGCCTCCTTTCACAACAAGCTCCATGCAGCAGGAAGCGGCAAAGCAGCTTGGCTTTACCGCAAAGCGTACTATGGCGGCAGCTCAGATTTTATACGAGGGTGTTGACATAGAAGGAAGAGGAACTCTCGGTCTTATCACCTATATGAGAACAGACTCTCTTCGTATTTCCGACGAAGCAAAGGCAAATGCGAGAGAATATATAAAGGAAAAATACGGCGATGCCTATGTGCCGAAAACTGCAAGAAGCTATAAGACCAAAAAGGGAGCGCAGGACGCTCACGAAGCAATACGTCCCACAACTATGCTTACTCCCGAAGAGGTTAAAGGCTCTCTTAAGGGTGACGAATTCAAGCTTTACAAGCTTATTTTCTCACGTTTCATCGCAAGCCAGGCATCAAGCGCAGTATATAAAACGGTAAATGCGGAAATTTCCTGCAATAAGGCAGA
>JAUNRD010000351.1 GCA_030535815.1 Clostridia bacterium | reverse complement strand
CTCTACAATTTCAAAAAGCTCATTGTCTTCAAGGCTTTTTAAGCCTACGATTTCAGGCGTGGGGCGGATTTCAATGGGGGTATCCTCTTTTGCAACGGCAGTTGATGCGATAAGCGTTGCAAAGATTGCAGTTGATAAAATAATAGTGATGATTTTTTTCATATTAACACTCCTTTTCTCTTTATTTAATAATACAACAAATTTTATATAAAATCAACAGAGTATTTACAATTTTTCTTTTTTGTGGTAAAATACCATCTGAGGAGTTGAAGAAAATGTTTGATGCAAAAAAAGTAAAAGACGAATGTGTTTTATGGATAAGAGATTTTTTTGAAAATAACGGGCCCGGCTGTAATGCCGTAGTGGGAATATCCGGCGGAAAGGATTCTTCCGTTGCGGCGACGCTCTGCGTTGAGGCACTGGGAAAGGACAGGGTTATTGGTGTCCTTATGCCAAAGGGGGAGCAGGCGGATATTGACGCGGCATATATGCTCGTTAATCATCTTGGAATAAAATATTATGAAATAAACATAAAGGATGCATACGACAGCCTTGTTTCCGCTATGCCGAAGGAGCTTTCGTTAACGGCTCAGTCTGTGCAGAACCTTCCTCCGAGAATAAGAATGACCACACTTTACGCCGTTTCACAGAGCGTAAACGGACGAGTTGTAAATACCTGTAATTTGTCTGAGGACTGGGTGGGCTATTCCACAAGATACGGCGATTCCGTGGGAGACTTTTCGCCTATGTCAAACCTTACCGTTACCGAAGTTAAAGAAATCGGAAGGGTTTTAGGTCTTCCCGATGAACTTGTTGATAAAACACCCATAGACGGTCTTTGCGGAAAGAGCGATGAGGAAAATTTAGGCTTTACCTATGCAGAGCTTGACCGCTATATAAGAACGGGAGAAATTGA
Source organism: Clostridia bacterium (assembly GCA_030535815.1). GTDB lineage: Bacteria > Bacillota > Clostridia > CAKSNL01 > HGM11501 > HGM11501. The sequence goes on along the minus strand of JAUNRD010000351.1, from coordinate 1,702 downwards.
TAATCCCGAGACCAGGGCATTAATCGACAGAAAACACAAGGCTAATCTTTTCAAGCTTCAGCTTATGCCGGTGTTCAAACCTGAAATATAACAAAAAACCGATGAGCTGACGGCTCATCGGTTTTTTTCTATTATTATAAAAAGCGGTGGACAGTTTTTACGGTTATGAAAGGACTGAAGCATTACCGTGTATTTCTGCTGGTCAAGATTTTCAAGATAGTATAAAAGTGCGTCCCGCTCTTCAAAGCCGGTGTCTCCGCCGTAGTAGGAGCAGATGGAAACAAAACCGTCATCATCGATTATTGAAAGTGCGGCATCAATTGCCTTTATACTGGTATCAGAATGAGAAAATATGCTGTGGTCTCCGCCCGGAAGAAAGCCTAAATTGAACACGACAGCTTTTGCTTTATTCACGTATTTTGCCATGAGATGATGGCTTTCGTTTATGAGAAGGGCGTTGCATCTGCCGTTTTCTTCCAGAAGAGCGCGTGTTGAGTCTATCGCATCTTTTTGTATGTCAAAGGCGAAAACGTACCCGGAATCTCCGACAAGTTCTGATAAAAGGAGCGTATCCCTTCCTCTTCCTGCGGTGGCATCTATTACGGTGTCACCTTCTTTTATATTGGCCTTCATATGCTCGTGGGAGAGCTTTAAGGCATTTTTATCAAAGTATGTCATAAAATCACCTCATCTATATATTAGCACAAAAAAGGAAAAAAGGCAATTACAGGTTGAAATAAATCCGGATACATGATATAATCAAAATGTTATAGGGGGGGATTTGAATGAAAAATAAAAAGCGCATTATAATATTAAGCATTATAGCGGTGCTCTTAATAGCTCCGCTTCTCATAAGCGCGCTTACAAAAATGCCCGATGGAACATCCTTCAAGGGAGAATATTACCCTACGGAGGATTTTGAATTTATATATGATTTGAGCTATGAAAAGAATGGCAAAACAGTAAGAAATCATAACATATTGAATGAAAATCTGAGGATTATAAACGAAGCGGAAGAGTTTGTCATTGCAGATCTTTTTCTGTTCAATGATGAATATAATAAGGATTCCGGGCTTTATCCGAAATCCGTTGAAAAGGTTACGGATGCACTTATAGCTAAAAAGACGGAAAATCCCGATATGTGCGTGGTTTTAATAACCGATCCCATCAACAATTTCTACGGGGCCTATGAGCAGAAATATATTACAAAGCTTAAAGAGGCGGGAGTGGATGTTGTAATTACAGAGCTTAACAAGCTTAAGGATTCAAACATTCTTGTTTCCGGCTATTACAGATGCTATACAAGATGGTTTGGTACAAAGGGACTTAACTGGCTTCCTAACTTTTTTGAAAAAGGAGCTCACGGGGTAAATCTCCGCTCTGTTATAAAGCTTGCAAACTTCAAGGCAAATCACAGAAAAACAATAATTACGGACAAGGAAGCTATGGTTTCTTCTGCAAATCCCCACGACCCCAGCAGTTACCATTCAAATATTGCAGTAAGGCTTAAGGGCGATGTTGTTTCGGATTTACTTGAAACGGAAAAAACAGTTATTGCTTTTTCAGGAGGAAAAGTTCCTTCTGTTACATACAGTTATGAGGGAGAACGAAATGAAGATTCTCCAAAAATAAGGATAATTACCGAAAAAGAAATAAAAAAAGCACTTATTGCAAACATGGATGAAGCGACGGCAGGCGATGA
>JAUNRD010000350.1 GCA_030535815.1 Clostridia bacterium | reverse complement strand
AAGCATACGAATACGGCTTAGAGCAGCGAAAGAAGGGCAACGGACAGGACTTAGAACTCTTAATCGAAGCCACGGACTACCTTGACAGAACCGGGGAAAGTGGTATAATGGAGGATGTAGAATACGAAAATATACCTATCGATAACAAAACAGAAATGGAATCTTTTGATGAGTATATTGTTAGGAATCCTGATGCAACTGAATTACATTATCACTTATATAAAGAAATTAAAACTATAGGAGAAATTGGTATTATTAATGTTCCGCCAAAGAAAATCAATAAGGCTTTACTGATTTTAGATACAGAGCATATTAATGAAAGACAGCACGGAGTAACGGTTGAAGATGCTATATCGTTTATAGAAAATGCCAAATATTCAGTAGAGCGAAAACATTGGTCAGGATACACTTTTATTAACTATTATTCTGAATATGGGGCGGCTTATGTCAGAGTTGAGGATAATGTGATAAGAACAGCATTTAAGAGCAACGAATACAAAGGAAAAACAAAACTTATTTGGGAGGAGATACTTAATGAATAAAAAAGCAGTATATTGCATTATATGTGAGCGGGAAGTTAGTGGAGAAGAATGTTTTGATATATCTATGGTTGCTGAGGATAATTCTCCGGAATGTTTTTTGCCTAAAGACTTGAGGGGAACTTTTTCAGAAAATATGAAACAAATTTGCTGTAAATGTAAATATCATCCTACATAATGCCACTTGGAAAGGTACCACTTGGGGACGGAATATTTCGGTATCATTAGACTGACAACATAACGTATATTCTTCTTAATTGGCAAAAAGGACGCAATTTGCGTCCTTTTTTGTTTTCATATCAGGGGGACGGGGGATTGCGAATTCCCCCTTGTCCCACCGATACCCACCTGAATCCCTTGAAACACTTAAGATAGTTTGTTTTAAACTATAGAGCTTAAAAAGTGCCTGGAATGCATGGGAAAAAGGCAAAGCAGACAAAAGGGGACGTACCTTTTTTGTCATGAGGAAGGCACCATAGATGCAGAGTCATACAACTGGCTTTTGGGAATAAGTGAAACGGAAACCGTACAGCAGACAAGCCCGGAAGAAGCGAAAACTACATATTCCGATAACACTAACGGCAAGTCAGAAGTGCAAGAGCAAGTGGAAACGACAGGGAAAAAGCTACAATATGCAGATATACTGGAAGAAGTGCGAAGAAACGGGACGGGCAGTGTTGAAAGTATATATACAGGCGTATTAAGTAAACTGAGCGACACAAAGGTGCTTGGTGAACTAATTTCGATGAGTAAATCGGAAAGGGCGTTTGCATCTGCTGGAGCGAAAGGATATGACATTACAACAGCGGTAAATATGGCGAAAGAAGTGTCGCTTAAAGGAGGTCGGGAAGTTGAGGCTCTGGAATACGGCTTGTCTTTAAGGGGTAAAGGCTATGGCGAAGAGGTGGAAATCCTTGCGGACATTATAGAATACGGCGAAGCTAACCCCGACAGCGAAGTAAATACACTTTTGTCCGAATTTGCCGAAGAGACGGCTGTTGACAAAACGGCAAACAATGATATAATGAAAAATACAGTTATAGTTGAATTATCCGCAAAGAAATATCCGGAAGCGGCACGGCACATAGCGGATGCGGTTAAAGAAGGCTATCCTGAATTCTTGACAATATCTAGAAAAGGAAAAAACAAACGCAGGACTGAAGCTTTAAGGGAAAAGAAAAAGATTTCAGGCAAGGATTTGGATGAATATCCACCATCTATGTTTGAGGAGGGCGGACTTGGGGCAAGTGTCAGAGCAATAAGCATAAAAGATAATCGCGGAGCAGGAGCTGTTATCGGAAACAAGTTGCGAAAAAAGCCAGATGGAACGAAAGTGAAAATTTTGATAGTAGAATAAAGGTGGAGTTAGTGTGTGTTGGAAAAAATCTGATGATAAATGGAAAGAGATTAAAAGAAATATTGACGAAGCAGAAAATACCATTAGCATTAATTATTCGGAGTTTAAGTCTCTCGGTGCGATTGATGAGCTTAAAATAAATCCTCAGTCCACATTAGGAAGCTTTTTGCAACATATAGATAGCTTTGTTGTAAACGGATACCTTCGCATGACTAATGGAAATATCAACAGAGCAGGAAATATAGCCACCATTACCGGAAAAATAAGGGAACAGTATGGATACGAAAAAATAATGGTTATAGCTAACGATATTTGGGGCGGATTTTTTGCAATCAATAATGGCGAATTAAGCAATAACATTGAAGAGATATGGTATTTTTCTCCGGATACTTTAGGATGGGAAAATACTGAGAAAAACTATACGGAGTTCCTGGAATGGGTATGTAGCGGAGATGTAGAGTACTATTATTCAGAGTGGATGTGGGATAATATGGAGAATGAGATTAAGGATTTTTCCAACAGTGATGGAATTTTCACATATCCTTTTTTATGGGCTGACGAGTATGAATTGACCACAGCCAAACGAAATAGAGCACCATGGTTCGAAATTACAGGGATTAATGCATATTATCTTAATCAAATGAACAATTGAATTTAATACAGTTTGCCTGGTTGAATGAACAAATTGGTGGAGAAGTAAAAGGCTATACATGGCATCATTCGGAGATG
>JAUNRD010000032.1 GCA_030535815.1 Clostridia bacterium | reverse complement strand
AAGAGCAATGCTCTTTGCCTTGCCGATATCAGCAAGGCCTGTGACAGCAGTATCGCTGTCTGGCTGAGTAACGACTACGAGCTGGTTATTTACGACATTGGTCCTTGTGCCTTCGACCACCATGCCTGCGCTTTCAAGCTCATCCATTGTATAAACCGCCTTTTTCACGGGCTTTCCCGTGTCATAGCTTGTAACGGTTGCGCCCTTTATGCTTTCCGATTCCAAAAGCACGATTTCGTCCTTTATACTGTAAAAAGCACTCTGTCCTGCATATACACCGTAAAAATCGTCCTTTACCTTATTTTCCGTAAAGCTTTCAGTCAGGTTCTTTCCCATTCCCGAAAGAAGCTTTTCTGCCACGGGAAGGATTTTTTCCTGCCTCCAGTGAGAGTCCGTTTTGTAGTAGTCATCCGCAGTTAATAAATCGGATATTTTAATGGATGCAGCAAAGGGGAGTTTACTTAAAAACCTTTCTTCAAAGCCTTCGTAGTCCAGCGAAAGCCTGTCATCTGCCAGAAACTTTCCCTTATCCGGGATTACGGAAACATAAATGTTTTCTGCCGTATCCTTAAGATGGCTATCATATATTGCCGTAATTTTCTTTGCGGCATTTTCCACCATTTTTTCACTTTCGGGATATTCTATTTTCGATATATGCCCGTCCTTCAAGTAAAGTCCGTTGGTGTCCTGCTTTCCGAAAATGTAAAGCTCCGATGAATTTTTAATTTTGCGGAAGACATCCCTTAAAGGAAAATTATCCGTGGCGTACTTTTCAAAGTCCGATGAAAATTCGCCCGACAATATGCTTTCGCCCGAAATTTCGGGAAATTCCGCCAGAGCCCTTCTTTCGCTTTGGGTATATCTGTCCTTTTCCATAAAAATTGCACTAAGGGAAAAGGCAAGAATGAAAAGAGCAAAAAGGAAGACCGTTATTTTGTTTTTAATATTTTTATTCATAGCGTCCTCCTTAAAATCTGAAATATAAAAACGGGTTAAAGCTTCCGTCAACAAGGTAAGCAACAGAAATTATGAAGAGGGCAAAAAGAATCAGAGGCTCTATGATATTTGCCGCCTTTTCCCATTTAACAGCAATCTTTTGTGCTGCCATTTTCACTAAAGGTGTGCTTCCCACTAAGGCAAGACAGATTAAAACGCCATAGCTTTTAAGATAATATATGGTTTCGCCCGTAATAAAGGGAATGTCTGCAAAGCCGAAAAGTGCACTTATTTCGTATCCTGCCGAGGGCAAATCCTTCGCTGAAAAGATAACAAAGCTTATTATTACTGTTATTATCACATAGATGTGGGATAAAAGCACACTCCTTTTAAGAAGCTTTGATAAAAACAGCTTTTCAATAACCAGAAAAAAGGCAAAGAAAAGTCCCCATACAACAAAGTTCCACGCCGCTCCGTGCCAGAGGCCCGTAAGCATCCACACTGTTAAGATGTTAAAAAGCCACCTTAAAGTTTTCACTCTGTTTCCGCCCATGGGGATATATACATAGTCACGGAACCAGGTTCCGAGGCTCATATGCCATCTTCTCCAGAACTCCGCTATGCTTTTTGAAATAAAGGGATAGTTGAAGTTTTCGATAAAGTGAAAGCCGAATATATGCCCAAGGCCTATCGCCATATCACTGTAGCCCGAAAAGTCGAAGTAAAGCTGCAAGGCGGTGCAAATGGCATACATCCAGTAAAATACGACGCTTTCCTCATTTGTTCCCTTAAACACGTCGCAAAGCTCACCCAAGGTATTTGCAATCAAAACCTTTTTGGATAAGCCCATTACAAACCTTCTTATGCCGAGGGAAGCTTTCTCAAAGCTGTGGTTACGCTCCTTAAGCTCGGATAAAATATCCGAGTATCTTACAATGGGGCCTGCGATAAGCTGAGGGAACATTGTGATATAGCAGGCAAGGTCAATTATATTTTTCTGTGCCGGCACACTTTTCCTTTTAACGTCAATCACATAGCTTAAAAGCTGGAAGGTATAAAAGCTTATTCCGATGGGAAGTGCAATTTTAAGTATCGGGAGATTTAGCCCCGTAAGAGAATTGATGCTCCCCGTCACAAAATCAAAATACTTAAAAAATCCAAGTGCCGAAAGACTTATTATAACAGCCGATACAAAGCATATTTTTTCCGCTGTCTTCCCTCTGTATTTTTCAATTCCCAGAGCAAGAAAATAGCCTGAAAGGATTGATGCCATCATAAGGAAAATATATAAAGGCTCGCCCCAGGCGTAAAATATTAAGCTGAATAAAAGCAGGCATCCGTTTCTCGCTTTTTGAGGAAGTATAAAATATAAAATGAGTACTGCCGGGAGAAAGTAAAACAAAAATGGTATTCCCGAAAAAATCATAAAATCACCGTTTCTTTATAAAAAGCGGAAAGCCCGGCTTTCCGCTTTTTATTTTTTATTCAGCAGGCATTGCTGCGGGTTCATCCATAGGAAGCTCATCTATGGGCATATCCATAACGTCTTCCTGATTTTCTTCGGGCACTTCCTGCTCAAGTGACAGGGGGCTCATAAGGAAAAATACTGTTGTTCCGCTTTTTTCCGTGTGCATTTCATCAGCACTTACGCAGATATTCCATCTCAAGTCTGCATTTTCTGTAAGTGTATTGATGAAGCCGTCAATGTCCGCATCCTCGCTGAGGCTGAAGATATAGCCGATAAAGGGAATGGAACCTATCATAGGTCCGAACATAGCGCCCTTTTCAAAGCCTTCTACAGTATCAAGTGTTAATCCCTGTAAAAACATTCCGGGCTCAATTTCCATAACCATGGGTGCAAACTCAATTGCTTCGTTTGCCATTATTGCCTCCGCAATTTTATAGGGATCTGTCTCGCCGCTGTCTGTAATTTCTACGAACTGCTTCTTAAGTTCTCCTCCGAGAGTTAAGTTCTCCTCTTTCTTTGTGCAGGCTGCAAGTGTAAATAAAAACGCAGATGCAAGAATCAATGCCATTATTTTTTTCATAAGAATCTTCCTTTCAAATTGTATTATTTCACATATAATACAATTTAAACATCAAAAAGGTTGCGCTTTTTTATTTTTCTGCTTTTGGATCGGTTAAAACTTCTTTTATGCCTGTCGCAAGTGCTGCCATTCCCTGAAAATCAGAAGGAATAATAATCTTTGTAGCCTTACCGTCGGAAGCTTTTTCAAAGGCTTCAAGAGACTTCATTGTAAGATAAGCCTCACCGGGAGCAGCCTCGTTAATCTTTCTGATACCCTCAGCAATAGCCTCCTGCACCTTTACGATGGCTTCCGCCTGACCTTCAGCCTCGCGTATAGCCGCTTCCTTCTTGGCGTCCGCACGTAAAATAGCCGATTCTTTTTCACCTTCTGCAATGAGTATTGCAGATTTCTTGTCACCCTCGGCACGAAGAATTGCTTCACGACGCTCACGTTCAGCCTTCATCTGCTTTTCCATGGCATCCTGAATTTCTCTGGGAGGAATGATGTTCTTAAGCTCAACTCGGTTTATCTTGATGCCCCAGGGATCTGTCGCCTCATCAAGAATTGCACGCATCTTGGTATTTATGGTGTCACGGCTGGTTAAGGTTTCGTCAAGCTCCAAGTCACCTATGATATTACGGAGAGTTGTTGCGGTAAGATTTTCAATTGCCATCATAGGACGCTCAACTCCGTAGGTAAAAAGCTTGGGGTCCGTAATCTGATAATAAACAACCGTGTCTATCTGCATTGTTACGTTATCCTTTGTAATAACGGGCTGAGGCGGAAAATCCGCAACGTGTTCCTTTAAGCTTATCATTCTTGACACCCTGTCAATAAATGGAACCTTAAAGTGTATTCCTACACCCCATGTGGCATTGTAAGCGCCGAAACGCTCAACGATACAGGCGTGTGCCTGAGACACTATCCTGATATTAGAAATAACAAGAACCACAATAATTACAATCAAAGCAATAATCCATTCCATAAAAAATCCTCCTTAAAATTCATTTATTCTCACAAAAAGCTTAACTCCTTCTATTTTCTCTATTATAACCTTTGTTCCCGAAGGTATTACAGCTTCTTCCACACTCGCAACACTCCATACCGTTCCGCGTGCTTTAAGAGTGCCTGTTCCTGCATCATTATTTACCTCTTCTGATATAGTAAATGTTTTTCCGATTAAGGAATCCGCATTTGTCGCCTCCGATTTTGAACCTGTAAGGCGGTTTACAATTTTTCTTGTAAAGGCAAGCATTATCACCGACGAAAAAATAAATACAAGCACCTGAACAAGAATGTTTTCCGTGAAAACCGAAGTTATCAGTGCCAAAACCGCGCCAAGAGCAAACCATATGCACACAAGCTGCACGGTAGAAGCCTCAATAACCGCAAGCACCACGGCAATTATAAGCCACAACGCACTTTGCATAACATCACTTCCTTTCATTTTTATTTTACCATAAAACCACTTATGTGTCAATCAATTAAAAAAGCCGATTCAGATGAATCGGCTTTAGTATTAATAGTTTACGTAATTCAGAGGATTCTGAGGTACGTTATTAAGTCTTACTTCAAAATGAAGATGAGGGCCTGTAGAGTTTCCTGTCGAACCCATATCGGCAATCAGATCTCCCTGATTAACCTTATCGCCCACCTTTACATGAAGCGCGGAGCAATGTGCATAATATGTGGTGAATCCGTTTTTATGGTCTATCTGAACGAGATATCCGTATCCGCTCATCCAACCGGAATAAATTACGGTACCACCGTCAGCGGCATACATGGGAGTTCCGTTGGGCGCACCAACGTCAATACCGTTATGCATTCTTCCCCATCTGGGTCCGAAGGGAGATGTTAAAACGCCCTTTGTGGGATTTATAAAATTACCGTTGGCCTTTCCCTTAGGATAAGCCTTTGTACCCTTTCTTACCACACGGTTTTCAACTTCAGTTACCATATATTCGCCTGAAACATATTCGTTTACGGTTTCTCCGTTAAGCTTGTTATAAGTATGCTCAATATATTTTTCACCTGTTACGCCCTCTGCGTCTACGGCTGTTTCACCTACGTACATTTCAGGGTCTTCTATGGTAATTGTTTCATAGGGAATCGCTTCATAAAAGCTTAATTTTACCACGCTTTCAACAGAAGCCTTTTCTTCCATAAGTCCGAAAGCACCATCTTTATCGGAAATCCAGTCTTTAAGTATATATCCCTGATCTATTGTGATAGGCTTTGTGTAGCTTATGCTTTCAGTTCCTTCTTCCTCAAAGCGGGCAATGTATTCATGCTTTACATTTACAACTTCATCCAGCGTATATAATGAGAAAACTCTTTCTTCACCAAAATAGAGCGTATATGCATATGCATATCTGTCATCCTGTTTTCTGAATGTTTCACAAGCAAGTTCAACAGTAGTAAAGCTTTCGCTGTCCATAAGACCAAAGGTTATATCCGTTTCTTCGCTTATGTCAATTCCGTCTTCTTCCATTATTTTACCGGGAAGCGCTTCTGCTTCTTCTTCAGTAGCAAAGGAGGCTACATATTCTCCCCCTACATAAAGCTTATAACCGAAGTCATAGCCCGATACTGTAGCTACTGTAAAAAATGCAATTACAGAAGCCAGAACCAATGCTGCAAATCTTTTACTTCTTGATGTATTTAATATTTTATTTTTCATTAAAAATCACCTCAACGAAAGACATTGTACCACATTGTAACAATTTTGTAAAGACTTTTTTCATATTTTCTTAATATTTTTGTTTTATTTTATTCTCAAACCCTTGATTTTATGCGATTTTTAATGAAAAAATTTTTAAAAAAATTTCCGGAGAATTTTTACATTCTCCGGAAATTATTACTTAATATATGTAAATTGACTGAGTTTCTGCTTCCCATACCACTTCATAGCCAAGCTGCTCCGAAATGAATCTTACAGGCACGAAGGTTCTGGAATCCTTAATCTGAGGAACGACTGCTAAGGTATATCTTACCTTTCCGTAAATGTTGTCCGTTACATAAACGAGGTTGTTGAAAATCTGCATTTCAATCTCTGTATCTTCCTTTGTTATGCCGATTTTTCTCTTCTCCCCATCCCAGGTGAAGGTCGCTCCCATTTCCTCTAAGAGTCCTCTCAAAGGAATTAAAGTGGAGCCGTTCATAATGTAGGGTGCAACGTCAATTTCTTTTACGGTTTCAACGCCGTTCTTTACTGTTGTAACGGTGTTTGAGCCAATCTTGAGCTTGTAATAGTTATTTTTCTTTCTTGCTTCAATTTCCTTTTTGGGAACAAGGAAGTCAAGCTCGCCGCACACCGCATAGCCGTGGTTTCCGCCGTATATTTCAATATCAATATAGCGCACATCGCAGGTTTTGGAAAATTCTATTAATGATATTTTATTCTGTGTAAGCTCAACCGTTCCGTGGGAAACCACCTGCTCATATTCCTCGCCGTCGGCACTTACGAAAACGTCAAAGTCCGTCCAGTAGCCTATCATTTCCGCATCTCCGCCTCTGGGAGAATACTGAAGGTAGGAAAGGGTGTAAACTTCTCCCATATCAACAGAATAGGTTATGGGGAAATCGTGCTGCTTTGCAGCATTTGAGTGCCACACCGTGGAAGTTCCCTTGCCGTCGATGGCAAACACAGCACTGTTTTCACCGCTCGTGGCAGTTGCGCTGAAGCCTGTTTTAGGAAGCGGAACCAATGTTTCTCCGTCGATAATGTCATAAAGTTCCTTAAAAGATGCAGCAGTTTCCTTTTCCTTATTTTCAGAGAGAAGATCAAATTCAGCCACAACGCCGTATTTTCCTCCGCTTGATGCTATAGCCTTAAGCATAACCTTTGAAAGTGCAATATTTTCGGGGAATTCCACAATCTGCATATCGGATTTATTTGCAAGCTCGCCCTTCTTTATAAGCTCAAGCTCGCCGTTACCAACAGCACCGTAAAGCTCATATTCCGTAATTCTTCCGCCTGCTTCACCTCTGGGTGTTACGGCAAAACCGCTGACAATGGTTGTTTCGGGAAGTGTTACCGTAAGAGTGTGCGGAAGAGTTGCATATTCAACGATGCTTGAACCTGCCGCTTTATAGTAGGTATGCCAGAAGGAAGCAGCATTTCCGTCAATGGTATATTTACCGGGATTCTGGTGATATTCAGAAGAAACCTCTGCCTTCCACCCTGTCTTTTTCACAAAATCCGATGCCTTTAATTTTGAAAGCTCATAGCTATCTGTTACCGTAAAGTCCGAAATAACAAGGTCGCGCTTGTTGTCTGCAAAATCCGATGCCTTCTTTTCGCTTCCGCCACTTACGGGAACAAGCAGGTCAAGTTCGCTTCCCGTACCGTAGCCGTGAAGGCCTTCCGTTACCTTAAATACTATTCCCTTGCCCTTTATGTTAAAGCCGAAGTCAACTGTTGTCGCATTTTTGGAAAGCTCCATCTTTCCCGATTTTATAAGCTTTGCGGAAGTATCTGAATCCATTACATAAAATTCATAGGCTAAAACCGTTCCTGTGTTGTTGTCTACACGGGGAGTGTAACGGAAGCCCGAAAATGCCGTTTCAGATGGGAATTTTGCCACAACATAGAAGGGAGGCTGATCCTGTCCTGTAATAGTGCCGCCTTCAGCGGTATACGAGCTGTGCCAGTAGGAATTGGTATCCCCGTCAAAAAGACGTGCACCGCGTAAATCATCAACATATTCGCTGGACGCCTTTGCCTTCCAGCCTTTTCTGTCTACAAAGCCTGTCCCCACCTGCCCTGTGGGTTTTTCATTTGATGATGAAGCATTTCCACTTACTGCTCCTACAAGGTTGATTTCCGCAATTACACCATAATCCTTATTACTCTTTGTTATAACAAGGCGTACCTTTTTAGCGGAAACATTTTTACCGAAGTCAATTTTCTTTTCGTCGTAGTTTTCAGGAAGAGTACCTGACTTAACCTGACTCCAGTTATCGGAATCATCGGCACTTACATAAATATCGTAATCGATTATAAGTCCCGTAGGATTTCCCGATCTCGGAAGTATCTTCATTGCAGAAACATCCGAAACCTCGGGCAGTGTTATTACAATTTCGTGAGGGCAGGGAACCTGACTTGTGATGTTCGTTCCGTCATCCTCATAGTCGGAGTGCCAGTATGTATCTGTTCTTCCGTCTGTCATATTGGCAGGCTGATTGTAGTGCTTTGAATCGGACGCCGTTATCTTCCAGCCTTTTCTCGGAAGATTTTCGTTTATAATTTCACCTGCAGGAGTGTTTTCCGTTTTGGTTACTTCTGTGCTTCCGTCAGGAAGGGCAGAGCTTCCGTCCCATCTTGCAAGAAGGTCAAATTCAGAAAGAACGCCGTAGCCGTTATGTGAGCTTGTTATTACAAAACGAACATTCTTAACTGTAATGTTTTTGTCAAAGCGGACATATTTGGGCGTCCAGTCATTTGCAAACAAGCCTTTTGATGCAAGAAACCAGGTTCCTTCATCCTCTTCGGAGTAGTAAAACTCATAGCCCGTGATATTTCCCGTAAGATTTCCGCTTCTGGGGCATATTCCGAATCCCGAAATAACGGTTGCTTCGGGGAGTGTCACGTTAATATCAAAGGGTGCCTCATCACGGCTTGTAATCTGTCCGCCCTCTTCAACATAATCAGAGTGCCAGAAGGTATCTGTTCTTCCGTCAACTAAATTAAGAGGTCCGTTATAAGGCTGTTTTGAGCAGGATGCCGTTATTTTCCAGCCCTTTCTTTCTATAAACTGACTTGTATCATAGTCTGCTGCCGAAACGGAAGCGACAAATGAAAGTGCAGATATTAATATTGAAAGAGTTAAAATAAAAGATAATATTTTTTTCATTTACATCGCCTCCTTAATTAAAATGTGAAATCACGCTTTTGGCTGTTTCAACTTCAGCCTCGCGCTGACTTAATACATATACTCCGTCTCCGATCGGATTTACGCTCCAGCCGAAGCACTCTGAAAGAATTGAAACGGGAATATAGATAATTCCGTTATTTACCAAAGTAGGTGCAAAAAGAGCGGTTTCCTTTCCGTCAACGAAAGCAACCTTACTTCCAAGCTCTGTATTAATCCACTGAAAATCTGTGATTTCGCGGTTTGTAAGCTCGTGTGTCTTTATGTAGAGCATATTGAGAAGATAATCATAGGTGATTTTTGTTTCTCCGTAGCCCATAAATTCTTCCATTGCACTCATAGGAACATAAAGAGTTCCGTTTTCCTCATATGCAGTAACTCTTATATCAGCATCGTAAACGTTCATCTTTGCGCCGTCAACAATCATTTTTTGGCTTCCCGCCTTAAGAATTGTTGTATCAAAGAGCTTGTTACGCTCTGCATCACTCAATGCTGTCTGGGGAATTTCGGTATATAGATAGTTGAATCTTCCTACAGGTGCCGATGAGCCTTCGGTGTAGAAGTTCATAAGCTCGCCTGATGCATCAATATTGTCTGTCCACTTGAATTCAAGCTCGGCTGCTCCTGTTTCTCCGATTAAGCTTCTCGGAATTTTAACCTGCATTACGTTTCCGGAAACTGTATATTCAACATTTCCGACCGGTGCAGTACTGAATTTGTTTCCGCTGAAGGCTGAAAGCACACCCATACCGGAAAGATTTAATACATAGTCATAGCCTTCCCAGCCCGTTGCCTTGTTACGGTCTGTATTAATGTAGAGAACCATTGCATTTTTGTGGGTGGTAACAATGTCCTTTTCTGTTTTAACGTAGAAATAGAAGTTGTCTTTATCCCTTGCAACCTTGCTTCTTACAATGTGGTTTATAACCTCGGTTGTATAATGAAGCTTATTTCCGTCCTTATCGCAAAATCCGTCGGCATCACGCTCATAACCGCCGTCGGTATTGATAAATTCGGGGGTAACCTCCGCCCACGCCGATGCATCGCCTTTTATATCAATCGTAACCTCGGAGGATGCCACCGGTGCAGGACGGGTTCCCTTATACTTTCTTGAAAAGTCTGTAAGGAGCATATAATAGTCGTCCTTAAGCTCTCCCTTGGTGGGCTCAAAGTCACGGCTGTTTTCAGAGTCGTAAAGGTCTATAAATGCGTTAGCCTGTCCGCCGTAGTTAAGCGCTCTTGCTGTGTTCCACTCGTTCCAGCCGTCAACAAATACATAGGCAGGATCAGTATCAAGCACCCTCGCTGCCTGCTCCTTGAAGAAATAGCCCTGATGGAATGCACCTTCAGAATAGTCCTCGCCGAAGGCTTCCGTATAGCTCTTACCCTTACAGTAGGGATCGGAGAATACTCCCGTTCCCGCAGAGCCGAATACGGTGGATTCATTTATTGCCATACCGAGGCCCATACATTCAACTCTTCCGTCCTCTGTCAAGCCCCATTCATACTGGGGATAGTTTTCAAGCCACAGCCAGCTCTTTTCATCGGGGGTTTTGGGGCCATTTGCTCTGTCGCCGTGTCCTCTTATGGTGTAAAAATCAAGAAGGAAGTCAGCCATTTCACGCTCTGCCTTATCACCCTCTCGAACCGCCCAGTAAATCTCGTTGCTTCTTACCTGAACCATCATGGGCTTTCCGTCCACGGTAAACCACAAATCCTTATAATCGTCATAAGCGTGGAAGTTATAGTACATCGCCTTTAAGCTGTTGAAACGGTTTTCCGCATCCCAGCCCATCTGAAGATATGCACTTACCTTGGGGGTATTAACGCCTGCCGCCCTTGCATCGTGGAAAGCGTCAAGTAAAACTGTCATGGGATAAGCATAGCAGTTCTGATAGTTGGTGTAGTCAAAGAAAATTGCATCAACACCGGCTGCAGACATAAGCTCCGCCTGCTTACGGTATGTCCAGTAATCAAAGGAAGTGTAAAAACCGTAGATGGGCTCGTCCCAGTAGCAGGAAGCGCCTTGCCACTCGGAATGGTAATAGTCATCCTTTGCTTCAGGATTTGCCTTGATTACTTCGGGAATAATCTTTGCCTTTGTGGAGCTTCCGATGTGCCAGTCCCAGTAGAACATGGCAATTTTGTGAGTGCCTTCCTTGACGGGACCGGTCTCTTCAAAGTCAGCCAGCTTTCTTCCCACATTATCAACCGCTGTCCAGGTGTCGTGGTAATTATCAACTATGGCAGAATCCAAAACGGGAGTTACGCTTTCTCTCACCCATTCATCTTCCGAGAAGGTCACATCGTAAACGGTAAGATATGTACCTGTTTCGTTGTAGGTCTGGCACAAATACACATCGTGCTTACCCGAAACTTCCTTTATATTACCGCCGTATTCCTTTTTATCCAGAACCTCGGACATAATGTTGATATATCCGATGCACTCTCCGCCCACCGGATCGTCAATATAAATTCTTAAAATTTCGCCGTTGCCCTTTTTTGCAAGAGAGTCAACCTGCGTCGCAGTAATTCTTATGGATTTTATTCCGGTTAAATCCACATCGGAAAAACAAAGCTTTCCGTTTTTCGGGTCATAGGGAGACCAGAAGGTGGTTTTACCTCCCGAAACTTCAACCCCTATTGTTTTTTCCTTATCGTACTCGGAAACTGACAGCGTAACCCCTTTTGCCAGCGCGGGTACTGCCATAGACATAACCATGAGTACTGAAAGGATGAAGCATAAACATCTTTTCATTAAAAAACCTCCTTTTATACACTTAACTATATTTTATCAGAATATTTTGCAATTTTCAAGCACTATATTGGCTTGTTTTTGAACTATATTGACTTTTTGAGATTTTTTGCAAAAATCTCAAAAAGTCAATCTCATACTTATTCTTCCCTCCAAATCCCCATTTTTTTGGTTTTCTGTGTTTTTCTTTTTATTTTTGTTACTAGTGGTTATCTCTTTTGGCTATTTAGCTA
>JAUNRD010000031.1:9382-11920 GCA_030535815.1 Clostridia bacterium | reverse complement strand
GGTGGTTTTTTGTTTCGCACGCTTCGCGTACTCAACGGTCTAAAGACATTAATAACAAAAATGCCCTTTGAGGAAATCCTCAAAGGGCATTTTGTTATCTTGAAATAGTTATCGTCTTCGTTGCTCCGTCCCAGGCTACATTGTAATTAAGGTGTTCTGAAACGAATCTTACAGGGATAAATGTTCTTGAATTGTTGATTGTGGGCTCTGCAGGAAGGGTGTATCTTACGGTGCCGTTCATGGAATTAGTAATCCATACAAGATTATATTCAACCTGCATTGTAATAACCGTATCACCCTTTGTGATTGCAATAGTCTGATTTACTCCGTCCCACTCAATTTTTGCGCCCATCTGCTCTAAGAGACCCCGAAGGGGAATCAAGGTTGTTCCTACGCCCGTGATATAAGGTGCAACGTCAATTGCAACGGTTTTTGTTTCGTCGCCCTTGTTTACAATAATTTCATTTGAACCTATTTTTAAGATATATTCATCCTTAAACTTAATTTCCTTCATTGTTTCCGTCTGTAAAATGTCAAGATTTGCGCAGGAAACTCTTCTTCCCGTGTAATCCTTTATCACAAATCGAAGTCCGCTTCCTATAACAGCTTCCGGAAGATTAATAATTTTTACCTTTAAGTTTTTCTCTTCAAATACATAGTCTGTAAAGAGCTTTGTATACTCTTTTCCGTCCACTGTATAATAAACATCAAACTTGTTCCAGTAACCCATATAGTCTGCAGAATTTCTCGGCGTAATGCTTATTGCCTTGAAGGTATAAGTTCCTCCGAAATTGATATCGAGTGTTACATCGCCTTCGGCAACGTCAGACTGCCAGTAGCTTCCCGCACCTTCATCTATGGCAAAGGAAAGTTTTTTCCCGTCAGTGATATCAATATTGCTTACTGCGCTGAAGTTTGTTTTGTCAACCGGCATTAAAAGGGTATTTTTCATTTCGGTAACAGCCTCTTTTATGGGCAGAACTTTCGTTTCCTTTTCTCCGGGAGTTAAGATAAAGTCAGACATCGAGCCTAAGCCCTCATGGCTTTTTATGATATCTATATAAACCTTTTTGACTTCCATCCCTACACCGAAATCAATAACCTGAGTTGAGCTGGAATCGGCACTGTTTTTACCGCTGTAAACCTTTATTTTTTCACCGTCATCCGTTGATGAAAAATATACATCATATTCAAGGAGTCTTCCGTGGGTTCCGTTGCTTCTGGGGGTATATTCAAATCCTGTTACAACCTCTGCCTTCGGGAGAATAATTTCAACCCAGAATGGACCTTTATCGCGGCTTACAACGGTAGCACCCTCCGCAACATAGTTTGTGTGCCAGACCGTTGCGGGATTTCCGTCAAGAATGCAGCTTATGGGGCCCCAGCTTACCTGAGAATTGGTTTTTGCAACCCAGGAGCTTGTATCAAATACCTTTTTATCTCTCTTGGTATCCTTTAAGAACGAAATTTCTCCTGCGCTTCCGAAATTATCCGAAGGATTTGTAGCTTCGATTTTTATTACGCGCATCTCGGTATTGCCCCAGGATATGCTCTTACGTGATCTGTCGGAATTTCCCGCACCGTGAGTGAAGCTTCCTTCGAAAATTTCCTCAAAGTTTACTCCGTCCTTTGATGCGTGAATTTTGAAGCTTCTGAATATTCCCGCACTGCTCTGGTCCTGTCTCGGAACATAGTTGAATCCTGAAATTGTCATCATTTCTCCGAAATCAACGGTAATTATATGAGGAGGCATATCCTTATCTGTAATTTTGCCGTCGGTAACAGTATAGCTTGTATGCCAGTAGGTGTTCTGATTACCGTCAAAAGCTTTCCAGATTTTATTATTTTTGTCTTCACTTGTTGCAGTTATCTGCCATGATTTATCAGTGGGAATAGTTCTTGCCGCAATCATCATTTCGTCGGTCAGTGGTGCTTCATAGCTTATCTTTCTGTCGCCTTTTATCACACTTCCTGTTCCGCCTGTCATAAGATTGATTTCCGCAGCCGTACCATAGCTGCCTTCGCTCTTTAATATTTCAATCTGAATTGCCTTCATTGAAACATTACCCCAGGATGCGTATTTATCTCCTCTGCCGTCTTTATAGTCGAATTTACCTTCGTAAATCTGCTCATAGGTAAGTCCGTCATAGGATGCGAAAATAGCATATTCATATATTGTTCCTGCGCCATGGTCTGTTCTGGGAGTGTACTTAAATCCCGATACATCAAGGCTCTTTCCGAACTGAATGTTTATCGCATGGGGACATTCATACTGCCAGGTGATTTTGCCGTCGGTAACGGTATAATCCGAATGCCAGTATGTCGTTACATTTCCGTCAAATGCAGCAGCAGTTCCCGCATATGAAATTGCAGAGCTCGAGGAGTATTTCCATCCTGTGCGGTTTAAGGTTTTTCCGTATTCGGCGTTTCCTGCAGCTACCTCCCCTGCGGATTCAGACTTTGATGCTTCGATTACCTTTGTTTCAAGTCCGGCTACAGGCTTTACGAGGCTTATTTCTTCACATTCCCACTCTCCCC
>JAUNRD010000031.1:0-9372 GCA_030535815.1 Clostridia bacterium | reverse complement strand
CCAGCCGTTTACGCTTTCGATTGTGATTCTGAAATACTTTGTTTTTACATTGTATGCTTTTCCGTCTTTCTTAAAAACAAGGTCTCCATAGGGATTTGCATTTTCAAAAGTCTGCTTATCTGCCTTTTCGTAAGTTTCACCGTCGCCGGAAACTGAAAGGTACGCATCTTTCATAAGTCGCTGATTAAAGCCTGCTGCCGCACCACCGGCATAAACTCTTACAGCAGAAAATTCCATTTCCTCGGAAAGCTCAAAATCAATCATAAGCTTTGTTCCGATAACGATTATACTCTGTATGCTTTCGGTGTTATTGGCAACCGCATAACCGTCGTTAAAACGCTCATTTACATTAACGGCAATACCTCCGCCCATATGTGCTGCGTTTGCACCGGATGGCGGAATTTCTGTTCCTTCAAGAGTTTTTATAACAGCAGATGTAATTTTGCCTTTAAGGGGAATTTCATCTTCTGTGAATTTAACATCCGTAAGGTTTGCTCCATAGCTTACGGTAAACGCCATAAGAAGAGTAAGAATAAAAGAAAGAGATAAAACCAAAGATATTATTTTTTTCATAAAAACCCCTCCTTATTCCAGATGTCCGAGTACGGCTTTTACCGTATCTACCGGTATATTGTTTGCAGAAACCGCATAGGTACCTTCCGCAAGCTTTTCAATTTTCCATCCGAACATATCTGATGCATATGTCAAGGGCAGATAAATGATTCCGTCCTTTTCGATAGCGGGAGCAGAAAGCTGCTTTAAGTATCCGTTTGCCCTGCCCTCGTTTTCTCCGATACGCGCATAAGTCCATACGTAATTTGTGATGTCGAAATAGTTGCCTGTCGCATCCGGTGTAAGGTCGTGACGTGCGGCATATACCATATTCTTTTCCGCATTGTATGTAATCTTTGATAAGCCGTTTCCAAGTACATCCTCATATGTTGTCATAGGAACGTATACGGTATTGTTCATCTCAAAAGCGGTAATTCTCGTATCAGCCTCATAAGGAAGCACCTTACCGCCGTCAATTATCATTTTCTTTGCGCCTGCTTTAACAATTGTAACGCCCGAAAGTGCTTCTCTTTCAGATGCAGTCAATGCATTCTGTGCTATTTCTGTATAGAGATAATTGAACTTGCCCAGAGGCGCCGAGCTTCCCTCGGAATAGAAGTCAAGATAATCTCCGTCGCATATCAGAGAATCCGTCCACTTGAATTCAAAATCGGATACGCCCGTTTCGCCGATTAAAGCTTGAGGAATTGTCATCTGCAATACCTTTCCCGAAACGGTATAATTAACCTTTTCCACAAATTCCCAGGCCCATGTATTTGAATTTGCTTTCGCCAGGCTTCCGTCTCCAATCACGTTTACAGAATAGTCATAACCTTCCCAGCCTGTGGCATAGTTTCTGTCTGTGTTTAAGTAAAGAGTCATAAAGCCGGGATGTTTCGTTTTGATATCTTCCCTTGCTTCGACATAGAAATAATAGTTTTCGCTGTCACGGGCAACCTTAGCCTTTGCGATAGAGTTTATTATGTTTGTTTTATAAACGATATTTTCGCCCGTCACGCGGTCGATTGAGCCTAAAGAATCACGGTTGTAATTATCATAATCGTTTATAAATTCAGGGGCAACATTTACCCACTGAGATGCATCGCCGTTTATATCAATTGTAACCCTTTCGCTAGCAAGAGGTGCGGAGCGAACGCCCTTGTATTTTCTTATAAAGTCAACCAGAAGATTGTAATAATCATCCTTTAAATAGCTTCTCGAAGGCTCAAAATCACGGCTGTTTTCCTCGTCAAACAGATCGACAAAGGCACACTTATTTGCACCGTAGCTGTCATATTTAGGCGTTTTCCACTCGTTCCAGCCGTCAACAAATACAAATTCGGGATCAACAGAAAGAACGTGGGCAGCCTGCTCGCGGAAGAAATAAGGAATTTTTCCGCTTGTTGCAGATAAATCTTCTCCGAAAGCCTCGGAATAGCCCTTGCCCTTTGTATAGGGATCGGAAAATACGCCTACAACCGTTCCCCCGTCAACATAGGACTGATTGATTGCCATAGCAAGGTTCATAAATTCTCTTCTTCCGCTTCTGCCTATTCCGAAGGGATGCTGAGGATATTCCTCAAGCCAGTTAACGTGCCTTTCCTTAGGATTGCTTGAGCCTCCTCTTTTTTCTCCGGGCGTTGTAAGGTCAAAAAGTGAATCAATAGTGGTATACATATCCACTACGTCCTTGTCTTCATCCTTATTGTAATAGGATTCCTTTACGGGATAGTTTATCATAAAGGGCTGTCCGTTCCAGATAAACCAGAGATCCTGATATTCTTCATCCTCGTAGAAGTTATAATACATTGTGGTAAGCATATCGCGTGCCGCGTCGTTGCTTTCGCCTGACATACTTCCGTAGATGCTTATTTTAGGAGCGTTTACCCCCTCTTTTCTTGCATCGTGAAATGCATCATAGAGACGGGAGAAATTATGTATTACAGAGTTGCAGTCGTTGGTAAAGTCCATAAATATGGCATCAACCCCTGCGTTTGCCAGCATTACGGCGTGCTTTTTGTATACCCAGTATTCCGCATTTCCGTAAAAGCCTAAAGCAGGCTGTCCCCACCAGTAGCTTCCATCCTTGCCCCAGGCTGCATGACTTGAGTCGTATCTTGCTTCGGGTGCACTTTTTATGATTTCGGGAATAATTCCGTTATAGCCACCGCCTGCATTAAGCCAGTAAAACATACCAACCTTTCTTACGCCTTCTTTAACGGGTCCTGCTTCTTCAAAGTCGGCAACCTTTCTGCCGAAGCTATCCGTAAGCGCCCAGGTGTCTGAATAGTTGTCAACAATTTCTGAGTCGGACACGGGAATAACCTCACTTGCCGCTTCCTTGTAAAGGGTTATGCTTTCGATACCCCAGTAAAGCTTTGTATGCGTAAGGGTGCTTGCAAAGTACAGCTTATGCTTTCCTTCTACGGGAGTTATATTTCCCCTTGCCTCCGCATAGCCGTTTTCACCCTTTTTATTTACAACGATATATCCGATATTAAGTGAATAGGGGTCATCCACCTTAACTCTGAATATTTCGCCGTTTACCTGAACGTTCATCTTAAGGCGGATACCTATGGATTTAACGCCTGTCATATCCACATCGTGAAATCCGAAATAGCTTCTTACATAGTCATCGCCTTCAATAAGTCCGTCCTTTACGCCTGATGCCTTGGTAAATTCATCCACATCCTTTGCCGTTAAAACAACCGCATCGGATGCAGATACTGCCAGAA
This sequence comes from Clostridia bacterium, assembly GCA_030535815.1. Taxonomy (GTDB): domain Bacteria; phylum Bacillota; class Clostridia; order CAKSNL01; family HGM11501; genus HGM11501. The sequence continues at coordinate 6,085 of JAUNRD010000031.1, read as the reverse complement.
TCATAGAAAATACCAAAAATACAGCAAGTATCATACATATAAGCCTTTTCATACTAACTCCTCCTTTTCTTTATTTTATTATATAATATCCTCTTGTTTTTTTCAATGCATTAAATAACTTAAAATATGCACAAAATAACTTTAAACAAAAAAGCGTTTGCTTCGCAAACGCTTAAAAAATTATTCAAGAGTTAACGCAGGATATGCATTAAGGTCAGATGACGCCACATCTCCCGCCTTATATGCAAAATAGCCCGCCGATGCAATCATTACCGCATTGTCCGTGCAAAACCTGAGCGGAGGATAGTAAAGTGTAAGCTTCTTATCTTTTGCCGCCTTTTCAAATTCACTTATGAGCAGTGAATTTGAGGCAACACCGCCTGCAAGACAGATTATATCCGTCCCCACTTTTTCAGCCTGATTGATTGTATTTGCAACCAATACTTCCACAACAGCCTGCTGAAAGCTTGCGGCAATATCATTAACGGGGATTTCTTCTCCCTTTTGTTCCATCTTATGTACAGTATTGATTACCGCTGTTTTAAGGCCGCTGAAGGAAAAATCATCCCCTGTTTTAGCTCTGGGGAAAGAAAAGGCTTCGGGATTCCCCTCTTTTGCCGCCGCATCAACCTTGGGCCCACCGGGATAACCGAGACCTATTACACGGGCAACCTTATCAAATGCCTCCCCTGCCGCGTCATCTCTTGTAGCGCCTAAAACCTCCATATCCGTATAGTCCTTCACATGGACAATATGGCTGTGACCGCCTGATGCAACAAGGCAGATAAAGGGAGGCTCCAATTCCTTAAATGCCACATAGTTGGCTGATATATGCCCCTTTATGTGGTTTACGGGAATCAATGGCTTGTCCCAGGCAACTGCCAGAGATTTGGCCGCTGATACTCCCACAAGAAGAGCACCCACCAATCCCGGACCGCAGGTTACTGCGATGGCGTCAATATCATCCTTTGTCACATTGGCATCGGCAAGTGCCTTATCTATTACATAAAGCACCTTTTCAATGTGCCTTCTTGATGCAATCTCCGGCACAACTCCGCCGTATTTTGAATGTATTTCCGCCTGAGAATATATAACGTCAGACAAAACCTCGCGTCCGTCCTTGACTAAGGATGCCGCTGTTTCATCACAAGAGCTTTCAATTCCTAAAATAAGCATAAAAATTTTCCTTTACAAATTCTTTTTATATAAAACTGCGTTTTCCTTGCCTTCGTAATACCTTTCTCTTGTTGCATATGATATGAATCCGTGCTTTTCATAAAGCTTACGGGCAGGGGTGTTCCCTTCCCTCACTTCAAGAAGGATTTTCTTTGCGCCAAGGGAAACTGATTCCTCAATCATTGCCTTAAGAAGTGCGTCGCCTATTCCCTTGCCACGATGCTCCTTCTTAACCGCCACCTTCATTATCTCAGCCTCATCAATTATGAGCCAGTATCCTGCAAAGCCGAGAATTTCGCCGTCCTCTTCTGCTATGTAATAATGTGCCTGAGAAAGGGACAGTTCTTCTTTCATCCCTTTTTCACTCCAGAAATCGGGAAAGGCTTCCTTTTCGATTTCATAAAGGGCATCAAAATAATTCTTAGTGTAGCTTTTCACCCTCACGGATAAGTTCCTCCAGTTCCTTTGCACATTCTTCGTAAACCTCCAAGCTTCCGCCATAAGGATCAGCCACATCGCCTTTTTTTCCTGCCCACTCGTAAATTGTGAAAACTTTTTCAGAAAATTCGGGAGCGGCATATAAAAGCATCGCCTTATGTCCTTCGGTCATTGTAAGAACCGAAGAAGCTTCTTCGAGCATAGAAAAATCCACCTGCCTTGATATGTGATTAGTTATATCAATGCCGCGCTTTGCCATAGCCTCAATTGAATGCTCGCTTGCTCTGCTTCCGTTAACAGCACTTAAGCCGGCAGATATGGCATCTTTTCCTGTAATGTTCTTATAAAGAGCTTCCGCCATAGGGCTTCTGCAGGTGTTTCCCGTACATATAAATAAAATCATACTATATCGCCTCCCGCAGACTTATAAAGTCTGTTGCAAAGAGCATCGGAAACAGGCATCTTCCCTCTCGGGTCTTTTGCTAAAACGAATTTTGCCTTCTTTTCATCCGCAAGTCTTAAAAGCCAGAAAAGCGATGCCGCATAGGATGTATCGTCCTGACCTACAGAAAGAAAGCTTTCTTCTTCGTATTCGCTTCGCATATCTTCATAGTCCATAAAAAGTACCTTGCCGGAACAGTTTTCTGCTTCCTTTTTCATATCGCCTTTTACAACTATAACCTTGGCATCGGGAGCATAGTGCTTATATTTCATGCCGGGGCTTTTTGGAATTCCTTCCCCGCCTCCGCCGTATACGGCATCGGGAAGGATCTCCTTAATCATATCAAGGCTTATTACGCCGGGACGAAGCACCATTGGCCTTTCTCCGCTTAAATCTATAACAGTTGATTCAAGCCCGTGCTCTGCCTTTCCGCCTGCGATTATGCAGGGAATTTTTCCGTCAAAATCCTCTTTCACGTGCTCTGCTGTTGTGGGGCTTGGCTTACCCGAAAGATTTGCGCTGGGTGCCGCAATTCCCTTTCCCGCCGCCTTGATAAGAGCGTGTGCCACAGGATGCGAAGGAAGGCGTATTGCAACGGTATCTCCCCCTGCAGTAACCTCATCTATGGCAAATCTGCTTCTTTTCATAACGATGGTGAGGGGGCCTCCCCAGAACTTATTCATTAAAAGTTCCGCTGTTTCCGGAATATGCGAAACATATTTCTCGCACATTGCCACATCAGAAACGTGTACGATCAAAGGATTGTCCATAGGACGACCCTTTGCCTTAAATATGTTTCTTACGGCATCTTCATTTTCGCAGTCTGCTCCAAGGCCGTATACCGTTTCCGTCGGAAAGGCAACAAGACCACCAGACAGCAAAATTTTTGCCGCTTCGTCTGTCTTCCCGTATTCAATTTCCAGTGGGTTTACATCAAAATACTTAGTTATCATAAAAAAGTTCCTTACAGTATAAAGTATCCGGCTAAAATTCCAAGTAACGCAGAAATTACAATAACCAAAATAGGGTGTGCCTTCTTTTTAAGGATAAGGAAAAGTCCGAGAGCGAAAATTATGAGTGAACACAAAAGCTCAAGGCTTAATATATCCTTTGAAAATACGCCCATAAAGGTTGTAACATCGGGGATTAAAACAGTTTTTCCTATTGTTAAAACAGCCGATGCGATTAATCCTATTACTGCAGGCTTAAGACCTATCATAACGCCCTTTACAATTCTGTTGGAGTTAAACTTTTCGTAAACTCTTGCAACAAGCAATATTATTATAAAAGACGGCATTACAACACCAAGTGTTGCGCATACAGAGCCTAAAACACCACACCTTTCTGCCCCGATATAGGTTGCAATATTTATTGCGAAGGGGCCGGGTGTAGATTCTGAAATTGCCACAAAGTCAACAAGCTGTTCGTGGGGCATCCAGCCTTTTTCAAGAACGGTGCTCTGGATAAGCGGAAGCATTGCATAACCGCCTCCGAAGGTTACGATTCCTATATAAAAGAAGGTGTAAAAAAGCTCGAAAAACTGCATCTTATTCTACCTCCTTTATCTTGAACAAGGAAGAAACAAGCCCGATTACGGCGCAGGCCAAAATTACATATATGATGCTTATATTTATTATGTCAAATACAAGCGATGCAACAAATGCAAAAACGGCAATTCCGTAGGCAATGGCTGTTTTCGGCATTTTCTTATACATTGTGATAAGAGCCTTTATTACAAGTGCCAAAACACCCGCTCTTATCCCGTAAAAGGCGTACTGAACAGCCTCGTATTCGCTGAATTTATTTAAGAAAAATGCAATAATAGTAATTATTACAAAGGACGGAATAACAACACCCAAGGTTGCACACGCCGCACCAAGGACGCCTGCCACCTTGTAACCAATAAATGTGGCTGAATTTATTGCTATGGGTCCCGGTGTAGATTCCGCAATTGCTATGACATTTAATATATCGTCATCTGTTACCCATTTTTTGTTTTCAACAACTTCTTTCTGGATAATAGGTATCATTGCATAGCCGCCGCCAAAGGTAAATGCACCGATTTTGAAAAACACCCAGAAGAGATTCAAAAGTTTTTTCATAGTATTGTCTCCTCGTTATTTAAATCAACTTATAATATACAACTTTTCAGCCCTTTTGTCAATTAAAAAGGGCTGATTTAATAACTGTATCAAAATTTTCTTTTACGGCTTTCGGGGTATATCTTACACCTGTTTCTTTATTCCCCGATACCTCATACATAAACACGCCTTTATAATCCATTTCCTGAAGCTTTTTTGTAACCGCAGCAAAATCGGCAGTTCCCTCTCCGGGCATAAGATGCTTTTCCTCTTTCAAAAAATAGTCCGAGGCGTGAATCGTTGCTATTCTTCCCTTAAAGCCTGCTTTTATAAGCTCATCAAGGTATTCCTCCGGGGTAAGGTGAAAGCAATGATTTACATCAAAGCAGATTTTTATATCAGGAAATTCTTTAAGGCACCTTATCATTTCAAAAGGCGTTCCCAGAAGCCCCTTCCCTGTCATATTCTCAACGGCAAGGGTTATATTCTTTTTGTCACAGTATTCATACACCTCTCCGATGTGCGAAAGGCATTGTGCGACAAGCGGTTCTCTTTCGGGATAAAACTCGTAATTTGAGCAGGACGGGTGCATAACCATAAGATTTATTCCGATTGAAGATGCCGCATCCACCGTTTCTTTAAGCTTTAATACCGCCTTTTCTCTTACATCTTTATCGGGGGCGGAAAAGCTGATGGTTTTTGAAAATGGCAGATGAAAGGATGTGAATTTTACTCCGTTTGCCTCTGCTGCTTTCAAGATTCTTTCCGGATTATTGTAAAAATCAATCTGTGATAGATTATGACAGCAGGAAAACTCGGCAAACTTTATTCCCGCCTCTTTATATGAAGAAAAGCCCTCTACGCTATGCTCCTCAGGCGTAAGTATACAGCTTGACGCACCGACATTCCAAAGTGTACTTTTCATATTATCACCTCTATCATAAATGTCTGATATTATTTCGTTTTTATAATATGGGTATTATCATATATCGTAATTCCAAAAACTTCCACTTCATATCCAACCATATATTCGTTTTCTTCAATAATGGCATTATATTTTATAACGCTGTATATAATTGATTTCCACTTAACCGTACCGCCATCAGTATAAAATTCCTTTTCAGGAATCAGACAAAGGGATAAAATCATCAGTATAACCAGACTTATAATAACCCTCTTTTTCATAATAGAGCTCCTCTCTTATCTTATATGTGTATCTATGATTATATCTTCGATGAAATCATAGATATAATCAGCGAACGATTTAAATGCCGTTAATCAAAGGCTCCACTGTGTAAGGGGAGCTGTCAGCGAAGCTGACTGAGGGGTTGTTTCATTTTTTACAATCCTCCCGTCACGCTTTGCGTGCCACCCTCCTTTACACAAGGAGGGCTATGAATTGACTTGCCTTTTAATGCACTTTAGTGCAATTAATGAGCCGCAGATCCAATTCACGAAATCAGAGATTTCAATTTTTGCCGCAAGGCAATTCATTGACTTCATCTTCGATGAAATCATTATACTATATAAATCAAAAAAATACAAGTAAAAGAGATTTTTATTGACACAAAGATAATTTTGTGGTAATATAACTAAAGGTCTTACGGGGCGCCGCCCTGTACAGAAAATTTAATAAAAAGTTACAGCTTATCATAGCTTAACATAAACGGAGACGTATCGAAGTGGGGACGTTTGCGAGCGCTGCCTGTGGCAGATTAAGCGAGCAATAAGGAGTTGCCGCGGTCGGAAAAATAAACACAAAAGTGTGAAATTTTTCCGGGCACCGCAAAAGGACATAACGGGGCGCCGCCCCGAATGAAAATTTAATTAAAAAGCTACAGCTTATCATAGCTTAACATAAACGGAGACGTATCGAAGTGGTCATAACGGGGCGCACTCGAAATCATTCGAAATATTGTGCCGTTCTGACCATCAGAACTGCTCGTAA
>JAUNRD010000349.1 GCA_030535815.1 Clostridia bacterium | reverse complement strand
CTGAGATTTTTTTAATCTGTGATCCTGGGAACGTCTAACCATATTCCGCCTTTTTTTGCGGCTTCGTGGGCAATTAAACCGGGAATGGTCATATCCATTCCTTTTACAATGTCTATTGGAGGAGTCTTGTCCTCTTCGATTGACTTGAGGAAATCCCTTACAAGGAAATATTCGCTTGTACCGTGGGAGCCGAGGGGAATATCTGTGATACCGGGGGCGGAAGTATCTATGTCGATTTCGATGCCTTCTTCAGGATCTTCGCCTGCAAAATAGCGCCTTCCTTTACCTTTGTAGCCCATTCTGCTGCTTTCCATAAAGCCTTCGGTTCCTATTATATTATAGGTACAAAGGGCGGGATGGCGAAGGGCGACGGAACTTCTTGCCATTTTAATTGTTGCCCCTTTTGCGGTTTCAAAAAGTGCCACCTGTATGTCAATATTTCCGTCGGTTGCTAAAGGAAAGCTTCGTGATTCTGTGCCTGATGCCGTACATCTTACTATATGGTCGTCCATCCACATAAGAATGGGACCTAAGCTGTGGGAGCAATAGTGAAGAGGTGCACGGTTTGAACGCCATTTACCGTCAACAAGGCTTCGGATTTCGTGGATATAGTCCGCCTCTGCATAAAAGGGAGTTCCGATTTTGCCTGCCTTTATATTCTTATCCCATTCCAGGGCAAACTGCATATAGCAGCAGTTTTCTGCCAGCATAAATTTGGTTTTTGCCTTTCTTACCGCATCAACCATTTTAATACAGCTTTCAACTGAATCCGATGCGGTAACCTCGCAAAGCACGTGCTTTCCTGCTTCCAGTGCCTTTATGGATTGTTCTGAGTGGAAGGGGATGGGCGTGCCTATCACAACAATATCGGCATCGGTCTGGAGTATACCTTCATACTCTGTGAAAAGTGCGCTGTCGGGCAAAGAAAATTCCTTGCCGTTTTGTTCAAGGGATTTCTCGTCCATATCGCAGAGAGCCACAACCTCGGTATCCGGGTGGTTTGAAAAAATGTGACCGTAGGCGGTGCCTCGTCCGACACCTACCATTGCAACCTTATGCTTTTTCATAAAATCATCTCCTTTCTTGTATAATACCATTTTTTTGTTGACTTGTTAATGGATTTATGTTAGACTTCACATGTAAAATGTTGAGTCAAGGAGCGTGAACGGATGCACAGGTTGAAAGCCGTAAAGGACTTTAGTCTGTCCTTAAGAAACTGCGGAAAAGACAGATATATACCAAAAGGTCATATCTTCGGCCCTACAATCAGCGGAGATTATATAATGCAATACTGCTATGCAGGATGCGGAGTTTTCTCGGTTGAAGGAGTCACATATCCTGTGAAGAAGGGTGAATGTATGATAACCTTTCCCGGACAGCAGAGAATTGAAACGGCAGATGAGCTTACTCCCTGGCGTCATATATGGTTAAGCTTTGAAGGAGCAAGTGCAAAGCACTTTTTTTCTATGCTTGGGGCAAAAAAAGGCAGTCCTGTAATTTCCTTTTTCGGACAGTCAAAAATTCCTTATCTTATGGAAAAAATAATTGAGCTTTCCGAAAAGACAGAGCCCGGAGGAGAATTTATTCTGGCATCAAAGCTCTATGAGTTTTTTGACGAATGTCTTAAAGCGAAAAAAGACAAAACATCCTGCCTTAAGGTGAAGGATGTCTATGTCTCCCATGCAGTTAATTATCTTGAACTTCATTTTACGGAACAGGATATCAGGGTGGAAAAGCTTGCGGAAAGTATAGGAATTGACAGAAGCTATTTTTACGGGATATTTAAGGAAATAACCGGGCTTTCGCCAAAGGAATACCTTACGGATTTAAGAATGAAAAAAGCAGCTGAGCTATTAAAGATACCGGGAGCGACGGTTACGAATGTGGCATATTCCGTTGGGTATGAGCCATCGGTATTTTCTAAAGCATTCAAGTCCTATTTCGGAATTAATCCCTCAGGCTGTATTGATAATTATGATTAAAGGAGAGGAAAATATATGGATAAAAAAATATGGAAATATATGCTTGATAATTTGTTTTCTGATAAAACCAATCTTTTTTACGATTATATCGTACCGGAAAAGAGGGGAGAGTTTGAAAGCTATCTTCCTTCGCCTGAGCTTATAAAAAAGTGTATTCCAAGCCCTACCGGCTGGGGAACGGGTATGGAGGACTCTGTGATTAACGGAAGCGTTATGCTTGAATCGGCACTTCTGGCATATGAGGTGACAAAAGAGGAAGAATACCTTAAAAAAGCGAAAGAGTTTTTTAAGGGGCTTGAGCTTTGTGCAACGATATCTGAAAGTGAGGGGTTTCTCGCAAGAAGCGTTTCTCCTGTTGACGGAATAAGCCATTATATAGACTCATCCCGTGACCAGTATACCCATTGGGTTTGTGCTTGTGCAAGATATCACGACAGTGATATGGTTGATTCCGAAGAGAAAAAGGCGATAGAAGATATACTTCTTGCCTTCGCCATCCGCGCAAGAGCTAATGTGAATGAAGAAAATAAATGGAATATGCTTCGTGAAGACGGGGGACAGGGCTTTGTAACAGCTCTGTGGAATGCCGCACCCCACGAAATGATGCGCCTTCCCATGATTTATCTGGCGGCGTGGAAAATTTCGGGTGACGAAAGCTTTAAGGAAGACTACCTAAA
>JAUNRD010000348.1 GCA_030535815.1 Clostridia bacterium | reverse complement strand
GACCTTCTGGCATTCATACTATACAGCGGGTGAAAACGGAGGGGAGAATGTAAGACCTCCCATGCCTTATGATGTAATTTATACTCTTCCCAACGTTACAACAGTAGCAGGCTTCTGCTACACACCCAGACAGTCATCCGGTTCAAACTCCGGACGTGTTCTTGAGTATGAAATTTATGTAACAGGTGACGATTCCGATAACTGGATAAAAATTACAGAAGGCAAGTTTACAAACGATGATGCCGCAAAGGATGTTGACTTTATGGCAAACATCGATGTAAAGAAGGTTATGTTCAGAATAACCTCCGGTATGAACAAATATGCGGTAATCGGCGAGTTTGACCTTATGGTTGAAAACGGACAGCTTGAAAAGGTTGAAATTGCAAACTATGAACAGTATCTTAAGGATAACAGAGTGTTCAAGCTTGACCCAAATCTTATCGGTGCAGAAAGCGATTCTGTATGGAGCGGCCACATCGGCGCACACGCTTTTGACGGTAACTACGGAACCTTCTGGCACAAGAATCCTTCCGATACCGGCACAATGTTTCTTAAGGTTGACCTTGGCAAGGTTTACACCGTTGCAGGCTTCACCTTCTATCCCAGACGTGACGATATAAAAGGTCACTGGAAAAAGTTCAACCTCTATGCAAGTGTTGACGGAAACGAATTTTTCCCTGTTCTGGAAGAGGAAGTATTTGATGTTATCGACTTCACCAGTAAGGATGTAAGATTCAATGAGCCCGTAGAATTCCGCTATGTGGAATTTGAAATCACCGACTATCACGGTCACTGCGCTGCTGCAGAAATCGAATTCTATCAGACGAAGGAAATTGCGGTTACGGAATCAAAATCCGAGAAATATGTTCTCCAGATAGACAATCCCGTAATCAAGTCTGAAATTGACGGTGTGGCTACAGAAACAACACTTGACGTTGCTCCTTTCATTAAGAACAGCAATACAATGATTCCCTTAAGAGGCTTGCTTGAGGCTATGGGTGCTACAATCGAATGGAACGGCGATAATCAGAGCATAAAGATTGTAAAGGAATCTATCACAATTGATATGCAGATAAGAAATATACTTGTTTATGTTACAAACGTAAAAGGTACAGTTCGTTATTCCTTCAGAACCGCTCCCATAATTAAGGACGGAAGAACCTTCATTCCCTTAAGATTCATATCCGAAAACTTAGGCTATGAAGTTGCCTGGGACGGCGATACAAGAACAATCACAATAACAACTCCCGCAGTTGAATAATTAAAAACGGTGCGAACATCTTCGCACCGTTTTTCTGTCTCTGCATATTCTGTCAGTAGGGAAGGAAGGTGAAAATGGTAATAACGGTTCCCTACGACAGAATAAAGGCGGTGGATTACGCTGCCCGTTGGGCGTACCTGAGAAATCCCGATTTTTACAATTTTAATGACCTTGGCGGAGACTGCACCAACTTTATATCACAGTGTCTTTATGAAGGAAGCGGGACTATGAATTATCCTGCCTGGTATTATTACAGCTTAAATGACCGATCCCCCTCCTGGACGGGCGTTGAGTTTTTGTATGATTTTCTCATAAAAAACAAGGGCTTGGGACCAAGGGGAGAAGAGTGCGGCATAGAAGATTTAAGGCGGGGTGATGTGATTCAGCTTGACTCTGACGGAGACGGAAGGTTTACCCACAGTCTGTTGGTTACGAATATCAACTATCCGAAGGTGCCGTATAACATACTTATTGCGGCTCACACGGTGGATTCCTTTAACCGCCCGCTTGACAGCTATGCTTTCCGAAAAGCACGGTTTATCCATATAAAAAATGTGGGAAAAGAGACATAAAAAAGGGCTTATCGCTTTTGCGATAAGCCTTTTTGTTAAGCAAGTTTTTTAAGTTCTTTCTTTGCAAGAATAAAAAGTATAATTCCAAGCACCGGGATTAAAAGTGTTACATATAAATGAATTCCGAAGCCGGTGAAAGGAACCATAGTTATGAGCATTATATAGGAAAAAATCAATGCACCAAGCTCGGTTTCAAATCCGAAAATTAAAAACGATACACAAACCAGGGGAATGATAAACATAATTGCTGCCTGATAAAGGCAAAGCTTTAAGTAAATTTCCTTTTCATACTTTTTGCCAAAGTAAAAAAGTATGAAGAAATAGATTACATAAAGGAGTGATGTTACCGTCTGAAAAATTGTAGCATCGCTGAAAATGTTGATTTCCAAAACTACTTTTCCAAGGTATGCATCGAAAAGAAAGTATACCGATAATACATAAAGGACTATAAAACCTGCAATAAGCGAAAGGTTCAGTTTGTATTTTTTTATAAAATTCAAAATCATAACTGCGATTTTTCCTCCATCATAGCTTTCTTGGATTTACGCCCCGTGTTTTCAGCTTTTATTCTGTTCTGCTTGCGGTATTTTAAGGGGGAAACGCCGTTTATTTCCTTAAATACCGAAGAAAAATAGTTACTGTCGTTAAAGCCGCATTCATAGGCGATTTTACATATTGATTTATCCGTGTGAATAAGGCGGGACTGTGCTTCTTTAAGGCGGATAATCGTTAAATATTCCTTAAAGCCAAAGCCGGTAATGCTTTTGAAAAGCCTTGAAAAATAGCTTGTGGAAAGGCTGGACATTTCTGCCATCTGCTCTAAGGTT
>JAUNRD010000347.1 GCA_030535815.1 Clostridia bacterium | reverse complement strand
CATCAAGATATTCAATGTCTTTACCATCTAAAACATCAATAAATTCGCTTATTTCCGAAAACAGCGTTTTGCTGAACTCATAGCTTTTACGGTCGAATACGCAGATGTACACCGTCATTTCGTGACGGAATAAAAATTCTCTTATAACCTCTATTGCAAATTTAAGTACCTTATCTTTCGGATAGCCGTAAACACCCGATGAAATAAGCGGAAATGCAACAGACTCCAAATTGTACTCAAGCGCCAGCTTAAGGGATTCAATATAGCAGGATTTAAGAATTATGCTTTCGCCTTCCAGTCCCCCGCGCCATATGGGGCCCGACGTATGTATGATATACTTTGCATCAAGCTTGTAGCCCCTGGTTATCTTCGCCGTTCCGAGACCTAAGGGTGCCAGCTTTGCACATTCAAGCTCCAAAAGCTCCCCTGCCCCTTCGTGTACGGCAAGATCAACGCCGCTGTAGCCAATCATTTCTTCATTTGTAGTATTGACAATGGCATCAACCTTCATTTTGGTTATGTCCTGTCGTATGATATGAAGCGGCATAGCTTGACCTCCAGACAACCGCAGTTTTTTGTTTTATCTTAAATAAACGGTATATTCTTTAAGCTTATCGTTAAAGTTATATTCCTCGAGTGTTCCTGTATTTCTGATATGGAAAACCACGCGGTCGGAATAAACTTCAAAAACCAGATACTGCGCCAGCTTGGGAGTACCGGTGGGCACAAAGTATTTCTGTTCAGCATCTCCGCCGTAGCCGGTTAAGCCGTCTTCCTCATAAAGGCTTCTGTCAAAGGGGCGGAGTCCTCCCATATGTACAAAGGTAAATTCATAGTCTTTATCCTTGGAGTCTGTCGCGGTAAGGTTCATATCAATCGGAAGATTATCATCTTTTATATGTAAAATTGCACCTGATGAAAACTTCTTATAGCAGGACCTTTCCCCGTGAACGTGACCGTAAAGATAAAATGCGTTTTTATGCCCTTTGAATATATCGTAAAACAATGCGGTATTTCCGTTTACCATAGTTTCCTTTAATTCGCCGTCATTGTAATAATATATCGCCGACAAATGTCCCACAACGAAAACCGGCTTTTTTCCGTCGGGATCAATTTCCGCCATTTTATTCTTAACCCAGACAAGAGTTTCATCGCTGTAGCTTCCTTCGTGAGAATTAAACGCCGTGTTGGGATCGATATTTATGCCGATAAAATCAATACCGTTTACCACATAATGGAATGCTCCCCAGTAAAGCTCTCCGGGCTTTTCTTCGGATGTTAATATTATTTTTTCATTATCAGGAAGACTCCCGAATGCATTATCCATTAAGTCATAGAAATCAGTGGTGTTATAGGGCTCATTTTCTTCTGTCGCAATATCGCCGAGAATCATATCGTTATTTCCCGCAACGTACATTACCTTGCCGTCCTTTGCACTTTCGGCAACGCACGCGTGCAGCTTCGCCTTAAGATCGAGAAAGTTTTTCTTGGGCCATGCGCAGGATTTATTCCAGTATGGATAATCCGATACATTATCGCCGCCGATTAAAGCTATATCAGCCTTTCCGAACTCTTCAATTGCAAGCTCTTTTGCCTTGATGAGCGAACGTCTCACCGTTGTAGGATAGTCAAGCATTGCCTGCTGATTGTGTATGTCTGTATAACAAAAACCTGTTAATATTTTTTCCATTTTAAGTCCTCCTATTATAAATGCTATAATATTATTATACTACGTTTAATATAAAAAGTCAAAACAAAAAAGACATCCGATTGGATGTCTTCTTTGTTTTGGCTCCCCTGAGTTGGACTTGACCTAAAGCTACATAGATTTTGCAAAAATCTACTATGACCAACGACTTTTTCGCTCAGAAACATAGTCGCACTGCAACACTGCCGTTTGCATTGCTCCTTGTTTCTTCCGAACAAGTCCTCCCTTCATCGTCGGTATCAAAAGGAAAATCTTGTTTGATTTTCTTCTTTTGCTACCCTCGCTGCATAAATGCTTTGTTGCATTTATTCCGCACGCACCGGACGCGGTCGTCGTTGTTCCAGTTAACAGCCGAACGATTGACTCTTAATCTGGTTTTCGTTGAATTAAGTGCAGTGCGATAAGCAAAACAAAAAGACATCCGATGTTGGACTTGCTTTTCTGCGGAAAAGCCACGGACGGACAAACAGTCCACCGGACTGTTTGTTTGGACCGTCCTTTCAAGTCCTCCATCATAAAACAAAAAAAGAAAGACCACACTTTGTGTAGTCTTTCTTTTTTGGCTCCCCGTGTTGGACCATCGCAAATTTTGAAAAAATTTGCTAAGCGACAACGCGGTTAATGACATTTTACCTCTGCGCAAACTACCAAGTGCCACTTAAAATATCAAAGGTCCGGGCGACACCTTGTAGCAACAAAGCTTGTTTACACTACCGTGCACAAGCTTTGGCTACTGCGTTCTGAGGAATGCTCTTCATCTTCCCCCGGAAGCGAGCACCCCTCAGACTACCGACTTCGCAACGCTCAGTCGGTACGACATAAGGCTGTTGACTGTATTAACAGTGATTAAATGCGACATAGAAAGTTAAAAAAAGAAAGACCACACTTTGTGTAGTCTTTCTTTTTTGGCTCCCCGTGTTGGACTTGAACCAACGACAACGCGGTTAACAGCCGCGTG
>JAUNRD010000346.1:2447-2675 GCA_030535815.1 Clostridia bacterium | reverse complement strand
GATGCGAATGTTTAAAGAAGATGATATCCAAGTATATCGGCATAAACTCAAATCTCACAGAGGCAATGAGAGAGCAAACCTTTAACAGCTTTGATATGTCGCTCTTTGAAAAGCAGGAAGATGTTAAAGGAACATCGGTTCTTGAAATAGCTAAAAAAGCATATAAAAAGTCTATAGAGTTTGCTGAAACCTTTGAAGAAACCCATGGAAATTTATATCTCCACGGTT
>JAUNRD010000346.1:0-2437 GCA_030535815.1 Clostridia bacterium | reverse complement strand
AGGAACGGGAAAGACATATGTTTCATCCTGTATTGCAAACAGAGCTTTAGAGAGAGGATTTACAGTTTATTATCAGTCAGCCTTTAAGCTTCTTGATATGCTTGAAAAGTTAAAGTTCGGAAGATACGAAGACGAGGAAAGAGCACAGGCAGAATATGCAGAAAAGTATATTTATGATGTGGACCTTTTAATTATTGATGATGTGGGAACAGAGTTTGTTACGGCATATTCATCAGCGGCTCTTTTTGATATAATCAATTCAAGAATTGTTGATAAAAAGAGCACAATTATTTCATCAAATTTAGGCCCTGTGAAAATGACGGAGGTATATGGAACCCGTCTTGCATCAAGAATAACAGGTTCCTTTGATGTGGTAAACTTTATTGGCAAGGATTTAAGAAGAATTAAAAAATAAAAAGACGGCATACGCCGTCTTTTATTCTTCTCTATTTAAAATATTTATATTTAAAACCTTCTTATCTTCTTCACTCGAATTAATATAAATTTCTTCGGTTTCTATTTGTGCTTGCTTCAATATTTCTATTGCATCTGTAACAGAATTAAAAAGCTTTGTGTACATCTTTTTATAATCAGGCATAATGGCTTTCTCCTTTGGTTTATTATTTCGCATAAAAAATGCGCTCCCGAAGGAACGCACGAAAAAGTGTATTCCCTCAATTGCTGGCACACAATTCCATTTATACATTAGAGAAACATGGAAAAGAGAGAAACACCTTTTGCCAAAGGTTAGTTTCCCCTAATGTATAAAATATATTTAATTGTGTGCCAAAGCTAATTATAACATAACAAAAATAATTTGTAAATGGTTTTTTGATTGTAGGATTCGTGAATCGCCTTCACAAATCCTACAATTTGGTTATTCATATTAAATGTTTGGCTCTTGGTATAATACATCTAGTGTCGCGCTCGGTATATTTCGTGCACTAAAGATGTAATTGCGTCTGCGACATGCTAACCTGCTCCGGATAATATAAAGAACATCTTTTTCGGACACGAAACAGGGGGTGTTGGGGCTCCTCCCAACTGTGTTTTGGATACTTTTGCACAAGCAAAAGTATTAATTCTCAAACGTGGCAGCGTTTAACACAAAAAAGGAACGACACATAGGTCGTTCCCTACAACGTCAAATCAATATAATTGTAAGGTGTGACAACTCGGCACGCCGTTTTTAATATATAACGTAAATTCTTGTCAATTCATAAAAAATAACGATATATAATGAAATAATTTGTATATGGAAATATTTTGCAATTATACCATATATTGTGATACAATAACAGTAAAAGATACAATTAAGCAAATTCCGAAAGGAGAAAGAAATATGTTATTGGATTACAAAAGAGAAAAAGAAGTCAGGGAAATTGAGAGGCGCGGGCCGATTTATGATACATTAAACGAAAAGAGAAGTTTTTCAAGGCAGGATGAAATCAGATCTGTTCCCATTAAGAATATTGCGCCAAATCCGAATCAGCCAAGGCAGAACTTTGATAAGATTGCCCTTCAGGACTTAGCTATATCCATAATGGAATATGGTTTAATGCAACCTATAACTGTAAGACAGACGGGGCCCTTTGACTATGAATTAATCGCAGGGGAGAGAAGGCTCAGCGCCTGCAAAAGCCTTGGAATGACGTATATCCCAGCAATAGTTATGAAGGCAACAGACACAGACAGCGCAATTCTTGCATTGGTTGAAAACATCCAGAGGGAAAACTTAAATTACATAGAAGAGGCAGAGGCATACTGCACCCTTATTAACGAACACGGCTTAACTCAGGAGCAACTGGCAGACAAGCTTGGAAAGGGACAATCTACCATTGCAAATAAGATAAGAATTTTAAGACTTTCTCCTGAAATAAGAGAGGTTTTAACCCAAAACGGATTAACTGAAAGGCATGCAAGAGCACTCCTCAGGCTTCCTGAGGAAAAGCAGAGGCTGAGAGTGCTAAAAATTGTTGCTGACAGAGGTCTTAACGTTTCTAAAACCGAAGAGCTTGTGGACAAGCTTTTAAGAGAGCCTGAAAGGATTCCTCTTGAGCCTAAGAATATGAGGGTTTTCAAAGATTTGAGGATATTTACAAACACCATAAAGCAGGCGGTTGATATGATGAAAAAGTCGGGGATTTCAGCTAAGGCAAAGAAGTGTGAAAACGACAGATATATTGAATATACAATCTTAATTCCAAAGAAGGAGGAAGAACTTTAAAATTAACAGATTGTTAAAGTTTATCTTCTTGACAAAGGACGGAAAGTATCATATTATTTAAGTATAGATAGGAGACGGTAATATGGTACAGGTAGTTATAGTTTTACATAAAACGGAGTGTCTTGATGAGATTCTTAAAAAGTTTGTGGAGAATAACATTCCCGGAGGAACAATTTTAGACGGACACGGAATGGCAAGGAGCATTAAAAA
>JAUNRD010000345.1 GCA_030535815.1 Clostridia bacterium | reverse complement strand
TATCAGCGGAAAATAACAAGCCAAAACCGGCTTCTCCCTAAGAAGTACCGCCGAAGCTCATTCTCTTTTTTATAGGGAAAACTTTATCTTTTTCTTCTTATTGTGTACTTGTGGTCTTCGCCGTGTACTCTCTTTAACCATTCACCGTTTGTGAAGTCGGGAATACCAACTGCGTGACCTGTTGCGATGGATTCTTCGGAAAGTGCGGATATGCACATTACGGAAGCAGCATCGTAAACGTCAATGGGGCTTTCCCAACCGTTCTTAACACAGTTTAAGAATGCGGAGAATACAAGACCGTCAAGTCCGCCGTGACCGCCTGAAATGTTGGCGGGATCCTGCCAGAGGGGATGATCGCTTTCGCCGTTATACTGCTCGGCGTTTCTTAAAAGACCTTTAGAGCTCCATTCGCACTTGTGGTGCTCGGGATTGTTGTCAAAGTAGAAGAGGTCGCCGTTTTCTGTGTAATATGCCTTTGTTCCGTGAACGGCAAAGTCTCTTGAATAGCAACGGGGAAGTGTTGTTTCAAGGTTAAGTGTAATTGTCTCGCCGTGAGCACACTTAATTATTGTCGTAACAACGTCGCCCTGCATAACATCGTGACCTACAATATCTTCCTTACCGTGACCGGTTTCTTCGGAATAAGCACGAAGACCTTTAGCGCAGGATGCAACGGAAACAAGGCTTACCATACGGTTTCCGTCGTTAACGCCTAAAATTTTGCAGATGGGAAGAAGTTCGTGTGTGGGGTAGTTATCGCAGTTACGGTTAAGGTAGTTACGAAGACGATAATGACCAAGCTCCTTACCTCTTGAGATTTCGTTTCTAAGGTCGTGGCGGTAACCGCCTTCACAGTGAACAACTTCACCGAAAAGTCCCTTGTTAACCATATCGAGAAGCATAAGCTCACGACGGCCATAGCAGCAGTTTTCCATCATCATAAAGAAGGTGCCTGTCTCTTCCTGGGTATGTACTAATCTGAAGCACTCGTCAACAGAGTATGCACCGCCAACCTCCATTGCTGTGGGCTTTCCTGCCTTCATGGAAGCGATTGCGATGGATGCGTGGGATTCCCAGGCAGATGCAATCATAACAGCCTCAACCTCGGGATCAGCTAAAACCTCGCGGTAATCTGTGGTTGTTCTGGGAATGGGCTGATTTTTTGAAGTTAAAACTCTTTCCATTTTTTCTATCTTCTTGGGGTCGATGTCGCACATCATAACAACTTCAACATCGTCACGCTCGGGGAAGTGATGAGCAACCCATCCTTCTCCACGGAGACCAAGTCCGATAAAACCAAGCTTTAATTTAGCCATTTATATCAATCCTTTCGTGTAAACTATGATTTACAAATCCTATTATATATGAAAAATTCCTTTATTGCAATACGAAATCGGATAAAAACCTACGATTTTGGCTACTTTTTATAAACTGTAAAGCGTTTTTTCTTTTTCTTTACGGCAAAGCCAAATGCCGTTTGTAAAGTCGGGGATGCCGACAGGCATTCCCGTTGCGATGGATTCATCCGAAAGTGCGGTAATGCACATTGCAGATGCCGCATCGTAAACATCAACGGGGCTGTCCCATCCGTTTTTGACAGACTCGGAAAAAGCGGATAAAACAAGACCGTCCATACCGCCGTGACCGCCGGTAACACCTTCCTTAAGTGTCTTTTTCCAGAGGGGATGGTCGTATTCAGAGTAGAAGTCTTCTATATTGCCGTAAAAATCCTTATGTGCTTCTGATTTATGATGCTCCGGAATGTTATCAAAATAGAACGAATCTCCGTTTTCCGTAAATATGCCCTTTGTTCCGTGAACGGAAAGGTCCCGGCTGTAAAAACGGGGAAGGGTTGTTTCAAGGTTAAGATGTATTGTTTCGCCGTGTGCACACTTTATAATTGTTGTAACAACATCGCCGTGCATAGCACCGTAAGGAAGCACATCATCCGTACCGAGACCGGTTTCTTTTGAATAATGCATAAGCCCCTTGGCAGGAGATGCTGCGGAATAAAGGCTTACCATACGGTTACCGTTATTTATGTCCAGAAGCTTGAATATGGGGATAAGTGCATGGGTGGGGTAAGTGTCACAGTTGCGGTTTAAGTAGTTTCGTAGGCGGTAATGCTTAAGCTCCCTTCCTCTTGCAAGGGAATTACGAAGGTCGTGACAGTAACCGCCGGAGCAATGGACAATATCTCCGAAAAGGTTTTGCCTTGCCATATTAAGAAGCATCATTTCGGTCCTGCCGTAGCAACAGTTTTCCAGCATCATAAAAAATGTGCCTGTTTCTTCCCATGTATGTACCAATCTGAAGCAGTCATTTACGCTGTAGGCACCGCCCACTTCAAGACCGACGGGCATACCTGCCTTCATGCATTCTATGGCGATGGGAATGTGGGATTCCCAGTCGGTTGAAATGATAACAGCTTCAACTTCGCTGTCCTTTAATATATCGTGAAAATCTGTGGTTGCTTTCGGGTTAAAGCCCTTTGCAGCTATTTTTGCCGAGGCGGCTTCGAGCTTTTCCGAATCAATGTCGCATATCCAGCGAAGATCAACATCCTCGCGGGCGAGGATGCATCCGTGAAGCCAGTAGTCACCGCGCCTGCCCATTCCGATAAAGCCGATTTTGAATTTATCCATAGATAACAGCCCTTTCGTACCTTTTTTATTA
>JAUNRD010000344.1 GCA_030535815.1 Clostridia bacterium | reverse complement strand
CTTGTCGATCGGAATATTGTTTACGCCTGCGCCTGCTCTTGCAACAGCCTTTAATGAAGCAGGAAGCTCCATGTCGTGCATCTTAAAGCTGCGAAGGATAATACCGTCGGGATTCTCACAAGCATCGGAAACTGTATAGTTTTCGCCGAAGTTCTTAAGTCCGCAAGCGGCAATTTTATTAAGTGTTAAAATATTAAACATAAAGCATAAGTCCTTTCACAAAGCGATTATTTGTTTTCGCTTTCAAATTTCTTCATGAAGTCGATTAATGCAACTACGCCTTCCTTGGGCATTGCATTGTAGATGCTTGCGCGCATACCGCCAACAGAACGGTGACCCTTAAGGTTTACAAAGCCTGCCTTCTTGGATTCGGAAACGAACTTAGCGTCAAGCTCTTCGTTGCCTGTTACGAAGGGAATGTTCATAAGAGAACGATCCTTTGCTTCAACTGTACCCTTGAAGAGGGAAGAAGAGTCGAGATAATCATAGAAAAGCTTTGCCTTTTCTTCGTTAATCTGCTGCATAACGGAAATACCGCCCATATCACGGATCCACTCAAGCACGAGCTTGCAGATGTAGATGTTGTAGCAGGGGGGAGTGTTGAACATAGAACCGTTTTCGTAATGTGTTGCATAGTTGAACATTGTGGGAGTCTGCTCCATTGCATTACCCATAAGGTCTTCTCTTCCGATTACGATGGTAAGACCTGCGGGAGCAACGTTCTTCTGTGCACCGGCATAAAGGAGACCAAACTTTGTAACGTCAATCTTCTGTGAAAGAATCATAGAAGAAATGTCACCAACAAGGGGAACGTTACCTGTGTCGGGAATGTCAACATAACGTGTACCGTAAATTGTGTTGTTCATACAGATATGTACGAAGTCTGCTTCGGGGTCAAACATATCCTTTGTAAGAGCGGGGATATAGGAGAAAGTCTTATCTGCGCTGGATGCAACTTCTCTTGCGGCAAGATAACGCTTACCTTCTGCATAAGCCTTCTTAGCCCACTGACCTGTGATAACGTAATCAGCCTTCTTGTTCTTATTACCGAGGTTCATGGGAACCATGGTGAACTGGCTGGATGCACCGCCCTGAAGGAACATTACCTTATAGTTGTCGGGAATTTCCATCACTTCGCGAAGAAGTGCTTCTGCACCTTCGATAATGGGTGCATACTCCTTGGAGCGGTGGCTCATTTCCATAACGCTCTGTCCGGTACCTTCATAGTTAAGCATCTGGCTTGCTGCCTTTTCCAAAACGGAAACGGGAAGCATAGAAGGACCTGCTGAAAAATTGTAAACTCTATCCATAATTTGAATACCTCCAATAAATAATTTGTGAAATTATTTTAATAGTACCATTATAGTACTAAAAATTAGCAGAGTCAATGTAAATCTGTAATAGATTAATGTATGTTTAAGAAAGATTTTTTATGATTTCAGCATAAATCTGTTCTGCATTTTTTTTGAAGTTTGCAGTAGCCCGCCTTGCATCGTCTTTTGTTGGGAGAGTGACGGACATTGAGAAAAGATGAAACCCGGATTCAGTGATTTCACAGAAGACATCAAAGCTGCCGGTTTTATTTTCTTTATATTCTGCTGTCAATGAGTGGGCCTCTGTTTCCTTACGACGTACGGTCTTTATGGCGTCTAAAAGAGATTCCCTCACAGTGAAAGGCAGTTCCTTAAGCAGGAGTTTAGAAGTGGAAAGACCTTTTTCTGTTACAATGAAAGTCCCTTTACGGCTGGCGGGAATTATAAGCCCTGACTCCTCCAGCTCAGAAAAGCATTGGGCTGATTCGAAGTATTCGGCATAGCCTTTTGAAATAACAATGTCAGTGACATCGGAAATTGTAACAGGACGCTTGAAATTTTGCGCAATAAATAGTATAATAAGTTTTAAGTCAACAGAATAGTTGAAATAATAGTCAGACATATTATCACCCTTTAAAAGTTTGACTGAAAAATAACGATTTAAAAAACATTATAACACATTTTTTTTGCTTTTGCAAGAAGGAGTTGTAAAAATATGTACGAAAAAATAAAAGAAATGCTTATGTCGGACGGCGCAGTTTTTGTGGGCTGTTCTTATCAGGAGGATACTCCCTTTCCGGGACTTAATTATTGCATTACCTTTGGAATAAAATTGTCGTCAGCCATTGTTGATACAATTTCTGAAAACGGACCTTCCAAAACATATTTTCACCACTACAGAACTGTAAATACACGCCTCGACCAGATGGCGCTATCCGCTGTAATAGAGCTTGAAAAAGCAGGATTTAACGGGGCGAACATCCCGGCATCCCAAAGTATAGAGGGAACGAAGGGGCTTTTCTCCCATAAAAAAGCGGCAGTGGATGCAGGACTTGGCTGGATAGGAAAGAGCGCGCTTTTTATTTCCCGGGAAACGGGACCTCTGGTGCGACTTGCTACGGTATTTACAGATATGCCGCTTCCTTTAAAAGAGCATACCTATGAAGACGGATGCAAAGACTGCACTATATGTAAAAAAATGTGTCCCTCCGGTGCCATCAGCGGAAAAACATGGGAAAAAGGCATTAATTTCACAGACTTTTTTGATGCTGAGCTTTGCAGTCACTATATGAAAGACCACTTCAAGGATATCGGTCGCGGAGCCGTTTGCGGAATATGTATGCGTTTTTGCAAATATAACAAGCGTAA
>JAUNRD010000343.1 GCA_030535815.1 Clostridia bacterium | reverse complement strand
CAATGATCCCTTCAAATACCGTGAGAACCGTGGAAAGTGCGGCAAAACTCATAAATACAAAGAACAGGCTTCCCCAGAGTCTGCCAAGCGGAATGTGGTTGAAGATATTCGGAAGGGTAATGAAAATCAGCGGAGGGCCGCTGCCGACCTCCACATCATAGGCAAAGCATGCAGGGAAAATGATCAGTCCCGATGCAAGTGCAACGAACGTGTCAAGCAGTGCCACGTTGACTGCCTCACCCATGAGCGCACGTTCTTTGTCGATATAGCTGCCGAAGATCGCCATTGCACCCATGCCGAGGCTGAGCGTAAAGAACGCCTGATTCATAGCGGCAACAATGACATTCGCCAGACCAACTTCAGCAATGCGGTCTGTATTCGGCAGCAGATAGAAGGCAAGTCCTTCCTGTCCGCCTTCCATGAAAATACTGTTGACCGCAAGGATGATCATGATCAGCAGCAGGGCGATCATCATGAATTTCGTGACCTTTTCAAGTCCTTTTTGCAGACCTATGGAGCATACCAGAAATCCGGCTGCAACCGTGATTCCCATAAACAGCACCTGCATGCCTGCATCGCCGAGCATGGAATCAAAATGCGCACCAACGCCTGCCGAGTCAAGCCCTACGAATTTCCCATTCGCCGTATCCACAAAATACCGCAGCATCCAGCCGCAGACCGTTGTATAAAACATCATCAGAATGTAATTGCCGATCACCGCAAGATAGCCGTGCCAGTGCCATTTTGTTCCCTTGTCTTCGAGCGCCTGATACATTTTTGCAGGGCTTTTCTGACTTGCACGACCGAGCGAGAATTCCATGGTCATGACCGGAACTCCGAGGATGATAAGGAAAAACAGATAGATCAGAACAAACAGGCCTCCGCCGTTTTGTCCGACCATGTAGGGGAATTTCCAGACATTTCCGATGCCGATTGCACAGCCTGCACTGAGCAGGATAAAGCCGAGTCGGCTGCCTAAACGTTCTCTTTTCATGTGTACCTCCGAATTGTTTTACTGTATGGGAAGGCGTTCCCACGCCTTTAAAAACCCCTGTGTTGCAAGTCCGGTCAGCAGTCCCATCAGGATGCCGCTGACAAGCAGAAAGGGGATATAATAAATCACACCGCCAACCCCAAGCAGACATATGGCGATGAGCATTTGTCCGATATTATGGGAAATTCCTCCCATAACGCTGACAAACCAGACCGACCTTCCCTTGAAAGCCCTACAAAGCAGGAGCATCACAAGCAGACTCAGAATTCCTCCTGCAAGGGAATAGAGAAGCGAAACTGCTTGTCCTGTGAACAAATTCCCCAGAAAGATGCGCATGCCAAGCACTAACGCTGCGTCCCTTGCGGAAAATTTCACAAGCAGAAAGAGCGTCACGAGATTTGCAAGTCCAAGCTTCACGCCTGCAATGCCGATGGGCAGCGGAATCTGTGCTTCAATGATAAAAAGCGTCAGTGCCATTGCTGTCAGAACCGCTAAAAGCAAAAGATGCCGCAGTTTCCTATGAAATGGGGCATTATTCTTTTCCATAAGACACCCCCTTAGTATGTGACGGCGTCGATCTGCGATGCATCGCCGACAATTTCTATGACAATATGATTAGGCAGGCACACCAGAGGAATGCCGCTTGTGCTGAGCTTTCCACGCTTTACACATAGTTTGTCAGGACAGCTTGCCGAATGCATGGAGATTGCCCCATGTTCAATGAAAATCACATTTTCTTCCCCGTTTTCGCCCCGAAGCGTAATGGAATAGCGATCGCTGACAGCGGACAAATCAATCCGCTGCACTTCATTTCCGTTCTGGCGGATAACTGCAATGCAGCCGCCGCTTTTATTGTTCACCGCCGATGATGCCAAGCAGCAGCAAAAGGGCGGTGACGATAGCAAGCATCAGATTCTGTTTCATTTCTCCACCTGCTTTACATGATACGCATCCATGCCCGAGGACTGTAAAAAGCTGCCCTCCTCCGTGATGAGTACGCATTCTGCGCCGTCAAGCGATTCAATCAGTGCAAGCCCCTCCTGCGCCCCAAGAACATAGACAGCCGTGGAAAGTGCATCGCACTGCAGCGAGGACTTTGCAATGATGGTCGCACTGACAAGCCCCGCATCCGACGGATACCCTGTTTTCGGGTCGAGAATATGATGATAGGTTGATCCGTTTTCTTCAAAATAGCGTTCATAATTCCCCGATGTCACGACTGAAAGATCCCGAACCTCCACGGTTGCAGTGATTTCCTGCGGTGCAAAGGGATCGGTAATGCCAATCGTCCATGGTACATCGCCGTTTTTGCTGCCGATCGTCAGGATATTCCCCCCAAGCGAGAGGGTTCCGCTTTCGATGCCGTGGGATTGCAATGCTTCCTTCATTTCATCCGCAATATAGCCCTTTGCAATTGCGCCGAATTGCAGCTGCACACGGTCATCCAGAAACCGCACAGCGCCATCCTGCTGTGTGATGACTTCATGTGCCGACGGATGCAGCGTGCTGCGGATTTCTCCTTCTGTCGGAACCCGTGCATCCTCTGTTCCGATGCCCCAGAGGGAAATCAGCTCCCCGATGCTGCAATCAAATGCACCCTCCGATCGTTTTGAATAGGCAAGCGATTGTTCGAGAAGGGTATCAAAATCCTCGGAATGTCTACCGGTATGGGCGGTGTTTCCACAGCA
>JAUNRD010000342.1 GCA_030535815.1 Clostridia bacterium | reverse complement strand
ATTTATCAGAAGGCATTCGAAAAGGGACTTGCGTGGGTACCCTCCGGTCATATCCTTCGTATGTCTCCTCCTATGATTCTTGACGACGAAGCAGCACTTAAGGGACTTGACATAATTGAAGAGGCAGTAGCCGAGACCGAAAAGCATTTCGGATATTAATAAAAAAATCAAGGGTTATTGCTTAAAGTTTTTTAATGCAATAACCCTTGAAATGCTTTAAATAAAGAGAGGTAATTTTATGAGAACAATTAAATTCGGCCTTATCGGCTGTGGCCTTATGGCAAGAGAATTTGCATCTGCGGCGGCAAGATGGTGCCACCTTAAGGAAGATATTGCAAAACCCGAAATCGTTGGTATATGCTCTGTTGTTCCTGCCGAAATGGATTGGTTCAAGGACAATTTCCCCGAAATCAAATATGCTGTATCCGACTATAAGGAGCTTTTAGATAAAGAGGATATCGATGCAATTTACTGTGCCGTTCCTCACAACCTTCACGAGCAGTTCTATATTGATATTATAAAAAGCGGAAAAGCGCTTCTCGGAGAAAAGCCCTTCGGTATTGATAAGGCGGCAAACGAAAAAATTATGGAAGCAATTAAAGAAAATCCCGGAACTTTCGTTCGTTGCTGCAGCGAATTTCCTTACTATCCTGCTATGCAGACAATGATTAACTGGTTTAACGAAGGAAAATTCGGCAAAATTCTTGAAATCCACTGCGGCTTTAACCACTGCAGTGATATGGACGTAAATAAGCCCATCAACTGGAAGAGGATGGTTAAGTTCAACGGCGAATACGGTTGCCTCGGTGACCTTGGTATTCACACACAGCACGTTCCCTTCCGCCTTGGCTTTAAGCCTAAGACCGTAAGAGCGCATTTTTCCAACATCGTTAAGGAGCGTCCCGACGGCAAGGGCGGAACTGCAGTTTGCGATACCTTTGATAACTGCACAATATTTACTACTACCTTGAATGCAGACGGGGACGAAATTCCCATGACCTTTGAAACAAAGAGAATGTGCCCGGGATCAACAAACCGCTGGTTCTTTGAAATTTACGGTATGGATTGCAGTGCGCGCTTCTCAAGTGACGATGCAAATGCTTTCTATTACACCTCATCCTGGGGTAAGGAGCAGTCCTGGAACCGTATTATAATCGGTTACAAGCCTATGATCCCTACCATCACAGGACCGATCTTTGAATTTGGCTTTACAGATGCAATTCAGCAGCAGATTGCCGCATTCATTATGGAATATGAAGGAAAGGAAGTACCCTTCGGCTTATTTACTCCTGAAGAAACCGTTCTTTCTCATACAATGGCAACAGCGGCTCTTAAATCCTTCTACAACAAGACAGTAGAAGTGATTGACTAATGCTTGATTGGAGATAAAAATATGAATAAGAAAATTGCTTTTGTTTGTTTCGGTGAAATAAACACACCCATAGAAAGACTTGAAATGAAGCACGATGAAGGACTTTCCGTAATTAAAAACTTAGGCTATGAGGTTTTTGACGGCGGTCTTGTAATTGACGATCCCGAATATAAAACGGCAGATGCGGCAATCGCAAAAATCCTTGATAAGGATTTTTCTGCGCTGGTTGTATGTGTTGCAGGCTGGGTTCCCACTCACGCCGTTATAAGAGTAACAGACAATTTCAGACACATTCCCATGCTTCTCTGGGGACTTTGCGGCTGGAAGGAAAACGGCAGAATCATCACAACTGCAGAGCAGGCAGGTACAACTGCGATAAGACCTGCTTTTGAAGCACTTGGTTACACCTTTAAGTATGTTTTCAATGTAATCGGCAAGGATTATCCTTTGGCTAAGATAAATGCCTTCCTTACGGCGTCCTGCGCCAAGAAGGAATTAAGGAGTGCAAGAGTAGGCACAATGGGCTACCGTGATATGTTACTTTACGGCACACAGTTTGAAGGAAACTCCATGCGCGGAAAAATCGGCGTTGAGGTTGAGCCCTTTGAAATGCTTGAAATGGTGCAGAACCTTGAAAAGCTTTCGGCAGATGACATAAAAAAAGGAGTTGACTGTGTAAAGGCAAACTGGAAGTTTAACAAGGAATGTGACGATTCCGTTATTGAAAACGGCGTTAAATATGCCCTTGCCATCGGTATGAAGATAAAAGAGCGCGGATGGGAGGCAATTACCCTTCTTGACGTTGACGGAATGAAGAAGCTTTTAGGCTTCCCTCCTGCAATGGTATTTATGCTTCTTGAGCATTACTACGGCGTTTTAACGATTCCGGAAAACGACATTATGGGTGCTGTAACGCAGATTTTGATGAAGTATTTATCGGGACAGACTGTTCCTTATCTTGAATACTACGAGTTCTTTGAAGAGAGTATGTTAATTGGCGTTCCTGACTTTGTTCCCAAGGCTGTGACAGACGGAGATGTAACAGTTCTTCCTGCGGCATTCGGACTTCTTAATTCTTCTCTTCTTAACGTATCCAAGGTAAAGACAGGCTATGTTACCTGCGCAAGACTTTATTACATAAACGGAAAGTACAAGATGCACGTTTATACAGCGGAGGCTAAAAATCCTCCCGCCTGGAACGAATACGGATGGGACGATCCCGCTCCTCAGCTTCCCAGCTTAGAGGTTTTCCCCGACAGCTGTACGGTTGAAGAGTTTGCCGAAAATGTGGCAGGTCAGCACGTTCTGGTTG
>JAUNRD010000341.1 GCA_030535815.1 Clostridia bacterium | reverse complement strand
GTATCTGTCACCTTTGACTGTGCCTGGACAGCGGAAGATATTCCGCTTATCCTGAATACACTTTCAGACTATAACTGCCGTGCCACCTTTTTCGTTGTAGGCTCCTGGGCGGAAAAGTATCCCGAATGTGTAAAGCTTATTTACGATTCGGGGCACGAAGTAGCAGGTCACTCCTATAATCATGCACATTACAACTCCATGCCGGAAGAAGAACTTATTGCCGATATGGATAAATGCGATGCTGTATTAAAGGCTATCACGGGTGAAAATGTCCCTCTATTCCGTGCTCCCTACGGTGAATATAATAACACCGTTGTAAACGCTGCAGCAGCCTCAGGAAGAACCCTGATACAGTGGGATGCAGATTCCCTCGACTGGAAGGACCTGACGGGCGATGAGATGATAAAACGGATTATGCCCAAAATAAAAAACGGCTCCATTATTCTTTTCCACAACGGCACAAAGCATACCGCCTCCGCCCTTCCTTCCATACTTGATAAATTGGTTTCGGAAGGATATTCCTTCAAAAGCGTCGGCGATATGATATATTATGATAATTATGAAATAGATCACGAAGGAAGGCAAATAAGAATAGCAAAATGATAAAAGAGCTTTACTCTATTTAGAGTAAAGCTCTTTTTGTCAGCCTATGCTGATAGTTATTTCCTTGGTTTCTCCGTTCCATTCCACGTTATAGCCAAGCTGCTCAGATACAAATCTTAAAGGAATAAAGGTTCTTCCCTCCACTATTACGGGAATTGACAAAAGGGTGTATCTTATATCGCCAAAAGCGGGATGCTTTACATATACAAGCTTGTTGTCAATCTGAAGGTGTATGAAGTATGAGCCGTTGTCTATATCGATACTCTGGTCCTCTCCGTACCAGGTGATTTCAGCGCCCATAAGCTCAAGTAAGCCTCTTAAAGGAATCATTGTGGAGCCGTTTACGATAAAGGGAGCAACATCTATTTCCTTTTTGCCCTCTTCTCCTTTATTTTTGTAGGAAATCTCTTTTGAACCTATTTTAAGAACATACTTTTCCATGTTTTCTTCTTCAAAGGCTTTCTTTCCTGCCAAGTCCTGATAGAAGTACATTTCACCTAAGGAGACTCTGTCTGCAAAATATTCATAAATTTCAAATTCAAAATATCTTGCCTTTACGCTGTTTTCAAATTCGAGTTCGTTTATGTCAAGACTCTTTTCAAAGGTAACATCGGTTAAAACCGCATCCCAGTTCTCGCCGTCAACGCTGGCATAAAGTGTTGCCTTAAGCCAGCAACCGTGAAAATCAGCGGTATCTCTCGGCACACAGTCGATTCTCTTTACCTCATAGATATTACCCATATCAATTGTAAGAGTCGCAACTGTTCCGTGGTCGAGTGACACTGTCTGCCAGAAGGTATCATCTGCCCCGTCCAGAATTTTAGAGGGAGAATGAGTGTCCCAGTCAGACGAGTTGCTTGTTGCCTTAAAGAGGGTTTTGTCTATTTTATAAAGAGCGTACTTTTCTTCATACTCCATAAAGGTTGCATAGTCAGCGGTATCCTTTGTGCTGTCCTTTTCAAAAAGATTTAATTCCGCCATTGTTCCGTAGCCGCTCTTTGTGGTTGTTGCTTCTATACGGAGCTTTTTAACCTTTATGTTTGCCGAGAAATATATTTCGTTAACCTGCGTTGAACCTGAGCAAGCGTAATCTTCCTTTATAAGCGTCCACTCATCCTCGTCATTTTCAGATGCATAGATGTTTATGTTAAAGAAGCTTCCCGTTACCTGATCCTGCCTCGGAAGTAAGGATAATCCCGATATTTCCGTAGCCTCTGGAAGTATAATAAGGATATAGTGCGGAGGAAGGTCGTGCTCCTTTATATCGCCGCCCACAGCCTTGAAGTTTGTATGCCAGTAGGTTGTCTTGTCTCCGTCAAACATCTGTGATATTGTAGCGCTCTGATCGGAGCTTACGGATGCCTGCCAGCCGTTACGGCTTACGAAGGAAACTCCCCTTTTGGACTTTCCGGTAGTTTTATCCTTAACATAGCACTTTGTAGCGTGCTCTCCCGCTTCGCCCTCAAAATCAAGGGGATTTACCTCTTCCTTTATTGTAGCAACGCCTGAGTAAAGCTCGATTTCAGAGCAGGTGCCGTGTTTGCCCAGGGCTCTTTCCGTTTCAATCTTTACCGCCTTTACTTCCTTTTCATCCCAGGAAACAAAGCTTGGCTTAAAGTCAGCAGCAGAGCCCGGCTGATAAGGAAATGTTCCGCTTTTTTCAAGAGTGAAATTTACTCCGTCTTTAGATAAGTAAACTTTATAGTCCTGAAATGTTCCTGTGGCATTATCGGTTCTGGGATAGTACAAAAGTCCCGAAACCTTAGTCACTTCCGGAAGCGTTATTTCGATAAAATGAGGATAATCCGCAGGGATGGTTACACCATCAGAAAAACCGAAAGGTGTGTGCCAGTAGTTTTTCTTGTTTCCGTCAATAACAAGCTTTGCAGAGTTTCCTGCAGCTTCTGAGCTTGCAGTAACACTCCAGCCTGCAGTCGGAAGCTTATCCCCGTAGGGAGATTCTTCAGAATAGGTAATATCTTCCTTTACGGTATCGCCTTCACCGTTTTCAAAGAACTCAATTTCCGCCGCTGTTCCGTGACCTGCTCTCGATTCTGTTACCGCAATTTTTATTGCCTTCATTG
>JAUNRD010000340.1 GCA_030535815.1 Clostridia bacterium | reverse complement strand
AAACGTGCTTTAAGCTTTTCGTGGGTAAGTTCTATGAAAAGCTCCACATTTTCGTGCCTTGCGTTGTCGCTTCGCATACTTGTATAAGGGTTGTCGGAAGCTACAACAAAGCACTCTGTAATTTCCTTATCCTCGGAAAAAGTGCTTCCTTCCATGATACATTCTGTGCCGATAAAGCCCGAAAGAGCATCCTTGCTTTTCTTATAAGGAACTCCGGAAGGCAGAATCAGGCTTTTTCTGGCTATATCAAGTCTTGCAAGGTCCGGGCGCATTTTTCTTATTTTTCCGCATACCATACCGGAGGGGAAACCGCCTTCGTTGTAAAGCCAGGTATGCATCCCTTTTTCCTTTGCGTAGCTGTAGGCAAAATATACTCTGTCGATATATTCGTCTGACATATATTCGGGGGATAAAAATGTTCGTCTTACCGTAGGACGGAAGTTAGCAGGCTCGCCGAGCACATAAAATGCACGGATTCCCGCATCATACATTTCGTCAATCTGTCTTTTTGTTTCTGCGTCTGTTATATTGGTGTTCCATAGCCAGGTGTAAGCAGGATGACATTCTTTGGGAATATTTTTAAAGTCCATAAAAATCCTCCTTAGTCCAAATAAGCGGAGGCAGAGCCTCCGCTTAAAGTTCCCCTATTAATTTCTTTAAGTGTATAATACTCTCTGTCCGGCAGAATGTAAATGTCAAAAATACACATCAAATTGTGTTTTTTGCACTTTTGCCTTTTTGGAAAGATACTATAGTTTCCTTAAAATCGCAACAAATTATTCTGCCTTGTCCCAGGGAAGTACTTCCCAGTCAGCGGGAGAATCGCCAAGGTCAACAACCTCCATGGGCTGACCGCCTGCGAGGGCTGATTCGTGCGCTATAAGACCGGGGATGTTCCAACGTGCAACCTCCCAGATGTTTGTGGGAGAAAGCTTTCCTGTCCAGTATGCACGGCAGAAGTCATCAATCAGGAAGTGATGCGTTCCGTTGTGACCGTTTCTGAGGCCTTCGAATTCCTTGGGAAGACGCTCTGTGGGCTGAATGGGGGATGTATTGTAGAAGCCCCAGCACTGAGCAATTTTAGCAACAGCTTCTTCATAGTTTTCGTTGATTGCATTGTAAAGCTCTTCAGGCTGGATTTCCTTTGTTACATCGTGGGCGATAACTGCATTGGGATTTTCTTCGCCACCCTGCCAGTGAGTAAATGTAGCTCTTGCAAATGAGAAGTCATAACAGCCTTCGCTTCCGTAGAACTGGGAAATGAAGGTTTCGGGACCGTGCCAAGCTACGCATCTGTTTTCGTTTACTCTAATGATACCGCCGTTTGAAAGCTCAATAAGCATACTTTCATTGGAGAAAGGATTGTTATAAAGGTTCTGTCCGTCGGTTCCGTAAATATCGGTTCTTTCGCTGTTTGCAAAGCCCATAGCGGTAACCTTCTTTGCATAAACGCCGGGCATAGAGCTTAAGAGCATTGATGTTGTGTGAGTGGGATAGAAGAAGGGAGGAATACCTGCAAACTTCTTCCAGTCTTCACCGCCGGAGCTACGAAAGCTTCCTTCCATATTTCTGATATCGTGGTTATACTGTGATTCACCGTATGCAAAACGACCGAAGGAGCCCTTTGCATATTCTCTTCTGCAGAAGCAGGAAGCAGCGCGGTAAAAGCCTGTTTCACCCATAGAATATGTGAGGTGAGTTTCTTCTACAAGGCGCTTGATTTCAGCAATTTCTTCAACCTTAAGTGAGCAGGGAACAGAAGAGTAAACGTGCTTTCCTGCCTTAAGTGCTTCAATCGCCATGGGGCCGTGCTTGAAGCGCTGTGTGAAAATTGCAATTGCATTTACTTCCTTGGAAGCAAGTGCTTCTTCAAAGCTGTCGATAATTTCTACGTCAAAGTGCTGGCTGTACTTTTCTGCACGTGCACGGATAAGGTCACATACATAAACCTTTTTTACATAGGGATGAGCCTTGAAAAGTTCCACGAAATACTGTGCGAAACGGCCGCATCCGATAATGGCTACTGTGATTTTTTCTTTGTTTATTGACATTTTTATCAACTCCTTGTCTTGACTATATCATATCCGGCTGTTATAATGTATTAAAAAACCAATAAAAAATATGAAAAAACAAAGAGGTGTTGTTATGAAAACGGCAGAGCTCAATCCTTTTATAAGGTATGCATCGCTCCATAGTACGGAAGTGCACAGAAGCAAATATATATCTGTATGCTATGACTGCCGGGTGTTTTTTTCCGTAAAGGCGACGGGGATGCTTATTATAGGCGACGAAAAATATGATATTTCCAATAACACCGCAGTTTTTCTTCCTCCGGGGACGCATTACCGCTTTTTCTTTAACAAGGAAAATACGGGAAAGGTGATATTTATAAACTGCGATCTGGTAAGCGATTTTTCACATATGGAAAAGTCGCTCGGTACCGCGGTGGAGGAAATTTTTGATGAGACCAAGGTTATAAAATATCCGCTTTTGCCTGAGCTTTCGGCACCTATTGTAAAAAACGTTCCGGATATTTACCATATGCTTTCAAGGATAACTGAAAACTTTATGGGAAAGAGAGCGTTTTACCGTGAGGAATCCTCGGCCCTTTTAAAGCTATGTTTAATCGAGCTTATAAAAAAGACAAAGGAAAGTAAACATTCGAAGCTTTGCGAATCGGTTATGGAATTTA
>JAUNRD010000339.1 GCA_030535815.1 Clostridia bacterium | reverse complement strand
GAAGGTGAAAAAATAATGTTTGATTATAAAACTCCCGAAAAATGCGGAGTGTCATCGGAAAAGATTCTTGAGGTTTTAAAAATTTTTGATTCCTACAAGCTTTCAACCCATTCTGTTTTAATGGCAAAGGGTGATTCCGTTATTGCGGAAGGGTATTATGAGCCCATAGGCAAGGGCTTTTTGCACAGAATGTATTCTGTTTCAAAAAGCTTTGTTTCAATGGCAGTAGGCCTTGCCTATACAGAAGGATTATTGTCTTTGGACGATACCATACTTTCCCATCTTCCCGAATATGAAAAGGAAGATACGGATGAGTATTTTAAGTCCGTCACCATAAGAAATATGCTTTCTATGCAAAGCAACGTAAATCGTTTTTCTCCCTGGTGGGGATTATTTTCCGACCGTACAGAGGCGTACTATACCAATACCACAGGGCAAATCCCGGGAACACTTTTTGCCTATGATTCCATGGGCTCCGCCCTGCTCGGCAACATAGTTGAGCGCCTTACGGGGAAGACCTTTCTTGACTACTTAAAGGATTCCTTCCTTCTTGAAATGGGCTTTTCAAAGGAAAGCTACACCTTATATGAGCCCGGCGGTCACACTGTAGGAGATTCAGGCATTATCTGCACAGCCAAAGACTTGCTTATCTTCTCCCGATTTATTCTTAACAAGGGAATGTATAACGGAAGGCAGATAATTGACCGTGCCTTTATGGAAGAATCTGTAAAAGTGCAGTCTGACAACAATCTCTCCCCCGACATAACGGCATTTAACACATCAGGCTACGGCTATCTTATATGGAAAACCCACGACAGTGGTTTTTCTCTTATCGGAATGGGCGACCAGTTAGCCATCTGTGATGAGGAAAAGGACTTTATCTTCGTTATCACTTCAGATAATCAGGGTTCAGCATCATCACGGCACATAATTTTCCATGAAGTGTTAAAGCATCTTATCCCTTCAATTAAAAACGAAGCCCTTCCCGAAAATCCCACTGCTTACAATGAACTTTCGGAATATTTAAGCTCAAGAAAGCTCTTTACGGCAGAAGGCAAAAAAAATTCCGAAACTGCAAAAAAAGTTTCAGGCGTAACCTATCGCCTTTCTGAAAACACCTTAAAAATGGAAGATATTACCCTGACACTTTATGATAAAGAAGGAAAATTCACCTTTACAAAGGAAGGAAAAATCTTCACAATTCCCTTTGGGCTTTGCGAAAACAAACCTATTGATTTTTCCCTGGGTATGCGTACCCACAAAACCTGTATGGGTAAAAACGAAGAAGGTGCATTTTCCGCCGTTGCCTCCGGCGCCTGGAGCGAAAAGGACAAGTTTTCAATAAAAATGCAGATTATCGACAACTATTTCGGTCAGGTTGTTATCCACCTTTATTTCAAGGATGATGAGGTTTCCTTAGTCATAAGAAAATCGGGGCAGTATGTGCTTGACGGCTTTTCCGGTTATGCCATAGGCCATAAATAAAAAAATCGGTGCTTTCGGCGGTAATTCTTAGAGAGAAGTCGGTTTTGGCTTGTTATTTTCCGCTGATAGTGCGCAAAAAAACGCAGACATACGCCAGTATGACTGCGTTTTTTAACTTCTCTAAGGCGAAAAATTCCTAACCCAAAACTGCGAATGCACCACAAAATTCTCGATTTTGAGTGCAGGACACGGAAAAAAGCCGAAGGAATCCTTGACGGATTGCAAGGCTTTTTGACACAGTAATGTGCCAAAATCGTGGATTTTGGGCGATTTATCTCTAAGAAGCACCGCCGTTACACCGATTTTTTTATTGCTCGATTAACCGTTTTAATTCTTCTGCTATTTTTTTATGCACTTCTCCGTTTTCACCCTTAGCCCTGCTTTCTTCATAACGGATAAGCCTTTTTGAATATTCTGAAAAATGCTCCCCTTTTTTCTTTATAATAACCGGGCCTGCTACTAATTCAAGGGGTGTGTACTCTGCCTTTCCGGGAACAGCCTTTATTATGGCGTAAATTCTTCCCATATCGGAAACAAGTATTTCATCTTCTATCTTAAGATGCAGCCTTACAATAGTTTCCCGAAGGGTGTCAGCCTTGCTCATGGGCTGAAGCAAGAAGCACTTTATTTCAGATATATCGTCTTTTTCAAGGATGTAGGATATAACATCACCACCCAGGCCTGCTATTATCACGGTTTCAGCCTTATCGTGGGCATAGGAAAGCCCGTCGGAAAGCACCGGGATCACCTTATCAGAGCATCCGAACCTTTCTATATTTTCCTTTGCCGTAATAAGGGGAGCTTCATTTATGTCGCAGGCGTAAATTTTATTTGTCAGTCCTTCCCTTGCAAGATAAATTGATAAAAGTCCGTGGTCTGCTCCGATGTCCGCCGCTGTTTCCGATTTTGGAAAGAGTGAGGCAATTGCCTTCATTCGTTCTGTAAAATGCATCTTCATAATTCACCTATATAAAAATTGTAGGGGTCGATGCCTTTATCGACCCTTTATTCCGGGCTGATGAGGGCATCAGCCCCTACAAAATATTCTTATACTTTCAGGAAAAATGCTGTTTTGGATTTTTTCGTGTTCTACCTTGTTTCGCATCGGCTTTTTTGCCGAATGCTACACACGGCTTCGGTAATGCCTCGCATAAAATTTCTTTATTGAAATTTTATGCTAAAAAATCCTTCAGTTTTCTGCTTCTGGAGGGGTGG
>JAUNRD010000338.1 GCA_030535815.1 Clostridia bacterium | reverse complement strand
CAATCAGTGGGAAAGGTCATATTCTGATGTTTTCAAGGCACCGGTAACTTATGGCGGAACTTCAGATACATCGGAAGCCAAAGTATCACTGCCAAAGCCAAAGGTGGTAAGCGAAGCCGCGAAGCGTTCGCCGGTAAACTTCAATCAGCCTTTATCGGAAAATGCATCCATCAATTATTGGGTTTCAAGGAAGAAGGCGGAAAAGCCAAAAGAGGTAATCCCTTCAGAGTTTGACATTAAATATTGGGGATTAAGCCATGAGGATTTGGTGGATGCATCCAACTCGCTATGGGAAGAGTATGCCGTTACCGGCAACACTGACCTTTTGGAGGAATATAATTATCTTAAAAAGAAAAGCAGCGAAACGGCAAAGAGAGAGGTCCAGATGTGGAAATCCGGCAGGGCGGCAAAACGGGCGAAAGAACTGGCTGAAGGCCCCTGGACAAGCACCGGGTTTATGCAATATCTTGATTTATATCCAGAGGCATTCAAATTTAAAGGAAAGCAAAGAGGTTTAGAACGTTACGAACTTGACGAAGATGTTCTCAGGAGCAGCTATAACCTTCCCGAAGAAGCAATAAATGCAATAAAAAAAGAAACGGACAAGTGGAACCGCTATAGTAAAAATAGTAATAGTAAAAGTTCTCGGATTTGGGGAGAAGAAGCGGAAAAATATGCATCATTGGCAAGAGAAAGCAATTTTAACGAACTTAATTTAATGTCATCTGTAGCATCTCCAGAAAGCAGATATGCAGACGAAAATTATCAGGAATATGTGGACAAGGCAAAAGCTTTATCCGTAAAAGAAACGTATTCAGAATATGCAAAAGCCGGAAAGCTTTTGCCCGAGCCGGAAAAGACCGGAAATTTGATTTACATACCGCAGAA
This sequence comes from Clostridia bacterium, assembly GCA_030535815.1. Classification (GTDB taxonomy): domain Bacteria; phylum Bacillota; class Clostridia; order CAKSNL01; family HGM11501; genus HGM11501. The sequence continues at coordinate 1,815 of JAUNRD010000338.1, read as the reverse complement.
AGATAATGCCAAGAAGCATTTACGTAAGATGGGCGTGGGAGAAGCTGTTTTGGGAGCTTCTGACATAAGTCGTTTCGAAGCCGCATTATGGGTGCTGGCAGAGAGAAACGGGCAAGAGATTCCCGAGCATATTCTTAGTAGCAGGAAAAACAGAGAACGTATAGATACCTACAGAACACTTGAAGACGAAGACCTGGACAATTTAGCATATTACATCTCCAGAGATAAGGAAACGGGAGGAAGAGAAGCTGTACGCTTCATAGAGTTGCTTGAAGATAAAGTTGAGACATTATATGGTATAAAAAGGGCAGAAGAAACCAAAGGCTTTTTTGGCAATGCCGGACTTGCAATCGATGCAGGGCTTGAACAGTGGAAACAAGGAATAGAACGTAATAATGACGATGAAACTTACTATCCTGTTACAAATGCTCAGGTGGCTGTGGCTAAAACAACAGAAGACCTTCGTGCCGAAGGAAGAAATTTTACCGCAGGGGCGATGGAATTCGGAGTTGCGGCAGCCAATATGGCACCGTCCATAATTGCCTCAATTCTTACCAGAAAAATTTTAGGTCCTGCAATCGGTACACTGAATGGCGCAGGAACGACGGCAGGAACTTTGGGCGCTAAAGCACTTAGCCAGGTTCCTAAAATTGTCGGCCTTGGGACAATGGGATATTCTGCGCGAGGTAATGCATACGCTCAGATGATTAACCAGGGGTATGGTAAAGAGCAAGCAGAAGCATATGCTAATATGGTGGAGGCCTCCGAAATTGTTATTGGATATGCCATTAGCGGCATATCAAAATTAGGTGGATTCTCTCCGAGAATTGAAAAAGCCTTATCGCAGGTGGATAGCGCCCTTTTACGTCTTGCGGTAAGATATCCTTTTGCTTTTCTGGGAGAAGGTACAGAAGAAGGTTTGCAGGCCTATCTTGAACCAATCTATAAGGAGATAGTGTTAGGGTATGACACAGGGGAAGAACGAGACTGGGAGCAGATTACACATGACTTTATTCTGGGCGGATTTATGGGTGGAGTCTTTGAATCACCGGAAATTGTCTCCTCCGAGACGATGAGATATTTAGGCGACACGGCAGCGGGAAAACAGCTTATGCTTAATGACAATTTGCCTTCATTGATATTTGAAGCACGGAGAGACACGAAAAGCCCAAACTTTAAGAAGGCAACAAAAATTGAAAACAGCAATAATCCTTCTCCAGAGAAAGTCGGTGCTTTACTTCGTCATTTGGCAGATGAAGGTAAGATTACCGCATCGCAGGCGGAGACATTGGTTTCTACAGGGCTTAACGGTGCTCCGCTTAACGAGGATGCACAGGTATATTTCTATGCCGGGGCAAGCGGGGTTTCCTTTATGGATGCGGTAAAGCTGGGCGATGACCTTTCTATTGACGGGGAAACGGCTTATGCGGCGTGGAAAAAGGGAACGGAGATAAGGGCGGAAAATGACAAGGCAAGATTTAAGCCCGAAGCTTCTCTTGCAAATCCGACTCTTGCGGAGAAAGTGCAAAATACAAAAGGCAACGTGGAAAATGGTTATTCCGAATTTCTTGATGAAACTTTAGGAGAGAGTGAGACGGAAGGGAAAAAGCTTCAGTATTCAGATGTGCTTGAAGATGTGCGAAGAAAAGGTGCAAGCAATATTGGAAGTATATATTCTGGCGTATTAAGCAAACTGAGTGATACAAAGGTGCTTAAGAAACTGCTTTCGATGAGCAAAGCAGAAAGAGCATTTGCCAAAGCCGGGGCAAGCGGATATGATATCACAGCTGCGGTAAATATGGCAAAGGATGCTGC
>JAUNRD010000030.1 GCA_030535815.1 Clostridia bacterium | reverse complement strand
ATGTCGCATCGCTACACTGCCGTATGGCTTAGCACTATCGCAGCAACACAATGTGGGACGTCGAGGACGCCGTCCCCTACAAGCAGCAGGCAATATTGGAGGGGCTTGCTCCTCCCGCCCGGCAATCGTCTTTTCTCACAAACAAAAAACCGACAGACTCCGTGTTCTGTCGGTTTGATGCTTTCAGTCTAAAGGTCTGTCGTCAGAGATAACTCCACGCTCTTTGAAAAGAAGAGTTATACACCATATACCTGCAAGCCCTACAAGAGAATAAATAATTCTGCTCATTAAGGCCATCTGGCCGCCAAAAAGTGTGGCAACAAGGTCTATTCCGAATAAACCTATTGAACCCCAGTTTACGGCACCGACAATAACCAGCACCAATGCAATTATGTCCGCTATCATCATATAAATCACTCCTTACAGAGTTAAGTATAGCCAAGGGACGGACTGTTTATGCATCATACATTAAAAATTATTTGTGCCACATTAAAATAAATTAAAAGCGAAAGCGAGTCAACGATGGTTGTTATAAAGGGAGATGCCATAATAGCAGGGTCAAAGCCCAGCTTTTTTGCGCCTATGGGAAGCAGACAGCCTATAGATTTTGCAAAAATTACCGTGATTAAAAGGCTTATGCTTACGGTAAGCGCCATATTTATAACAAGGTCAAAGGCGAATTCGCCACCACCGAAATAATATTTCATAACCAGAATTCTTAAAAAATTAACTATGCCGAGGGAAACGCCGCAAAGAAGGGAAATTCTTATCTCCTTAAACCAGGCTTTAAGCACGTCAAAGCCTTTAAGCTCGCCAAGGGCAAGACAGCGGATAACAAGGATTGAAGTCTGTGAACCGCAGTTACCGCCGGTGTTCATCAGCATGGGGATAAAGCCGATGAGAAAGCCCAATGATGATAATTTGGACTCGAAAGAATCTATGATGGAGCCTGTAATCGCGGCAGACAGCATCAGTATCATAAGCCAGGGAATACGGTTTATAAAGTGGCGGAATACACCTGTTTTAAGGTAGGAATCCTCCGAAGGTGTAACCGCTGCCATAATTTCAAAGTCCTCAGTGGTTTCTTCTTCAATAACGGTTACGGCGTCGTCAACGGTGATGATACCGACGATTCTGTTCTCCGTGTCAACCACAGGCATTGCCAGTAAGCCGTACTTCGTAAACATCGCGGCAACCTCTTCCTTGTCGTCACCGGTATGACAGAATACTATTCGCTCATCCATAATGTCGCCGATTAAAGTGTCCTCACTTGCAAGAATGATGTCCTTAAGGGAAAGAGTACCGGTTAAAACCCTGTCCTTTTCCGTAACATAAAAGGTGGATATATCCTCAACCGAGTCGCCGTATCTTCTTATGTGGACAAGAGCACCTTTAACGGTCATTTCCTTTTTAAGGTCGATGAATTCGGTGTTCATAAGGCTTCCGGCTGAATCCTCGGGATAGCGGAGAAGCTGATTTATTGCTTTTCTTGTTTCGGAGTCTGTGTGCTTTAAGATTCGGTTTACCACATTTGCAGGCATTTCCTCAAGCAAATCCACTGTATCGTCCACAAAAAGCTCGTTTAAAATATTGTGAAGCTCCCTGTCGGTAATTGCAGAAATTACGCTCTCCTGCAAATCAGAATCCATGGATGCGAAAATTTCCGCTGCAGGCTCTTTTGGGATAATGCGGAAAATTTTAACCGCATCCTCTTCTTTTAGTTCTGCGAGTATTTCTGCAATATCAACCTCGTTGTATTCTCTTAAAAATTCTTTTATTTCTGAAATTTTTCTCTCTGCAAGAAGAGATGATAAGGTTTCAATGATCTCTGTTTCAAACATAAAAAAACCGCCTTTCCGCACAGGCGAAAAAGCGTAACAGAAGACAGGCAGCTTAAAATCTGCCGTTTCCGGACGCTTGATAACCGTGCGATATTCTGATAAAAATACATAATCGACTACTGTCCGCGTCCATGAAAACACCTCCGTTTTTTATTAATTTAATTATAGCACCTGAAATTTGATAAGTCAATAACGATATTTTATACAAAAATAGCGGAAAATATGCTTGTTTTACTTGACTAAAACGCTATTTTAATATAAAATAATATAGATATATAGTATACTAAGGAAAGTATGCCATTTTGAGATTTGGCTTTAAGGTCATGAAATTTAAGCCTGACACAAAATGTTGATAACAGGTGGAGAGAGGAGCGCTTAACGTGTTCGCAGATAAAGCGGAAATTTTAATAAAAGCAGGTAACGGCGGAAATGGACTTGTGTCCTTCAGACGTGAAATTTATGTGCCTGCCGGCGGACCCGACGGCGGTGACGGCGGTAAGGGCGGCGACATTGTTTTTGTAATCGATCCCGAGGTTAATACTTTGGCGGATTTTAAATTCAAAAGAAAATATTTTGCGGAAAACGGCGAGGACGGCAGGGCGAAAAAATGCTTCGGTAAAAGCGGAGCAGACCTTTTAATCGGCGTTCCCGAGGGAACACTCGTAAGAGATAAGGAAACAGGAAAAATTCTTGCCGATATGACTGGCGAAAATAAAAGAGTGGTTGTGGCAAAGGGCGGAAACGGCGGCTTTGGCAATCAGCATTTTGCAACCCCGGTGCGTCAGGCACCTCAGTTTGCAAAAAGCGGAATAAAAACCAAAGAACAGACCGTAACACTGGAGCTTAAAATGATAGCGGATGTGGGACTTGTGGGCTTTCCTAACGTTGGTAAAAGCACAATTTTATCCTGCGTAACAAAGGCACAGCCTAAAATTGCAAACTATCACTTTACCACACTTCAGCCAAATTTAGGCGTTGTGTTTATGGGTGAGGGAAGAAGCTTTGTACTTGCCGACATCCCCGGAATTATAGAAGGCGCATCCGAAGGTCTCGGCCTCGGCCACGATTTTTTACGCCACATTGAAAGAACGAGAATAATAATTCACGTTGTGGACGTGTCGGGTAGTGAAGGAAGAAACCCCATAGAGGATTTTGAAAAGATAAACGAAGAGCTTTTGGCATATAATGCTAATCTTGCCGCACTACCCCAGGTTGTGGCGGCAAATAAATCGGATATTGTGTATGACGAGGAAATGAAGGACGCATTTCTTAACTACCTTAAGGAGAAAGGCATTCCCTGCTTCTTAATTTCCGCGGCAACCCATCAGGGATTAACGCCCCTTCTTAACTATGTGGAAGGTCAGCTTAAAACTCTGCCTCCCATACCCGTGTTTGAAACGGAAATTGCCTATGACCTTGAAACTGAAACGTCAGACGAGTTTGAAATCACCTTAGAGGACGGCGTTTACTATGTTGACGGCCCCTTTGTTGAAAGACTGGTGGGCAGTGTAAACTTTGAAAACGACGAATCCGTGGCATATTTCCAGAGAACCCTCCGTAAGCGTGGCATAATCGATGCTTTGGTTGAGGCAGGCTGCCGCGAAGGTGATACGGTTTGCGTAATTGATATTGAATTTGAATATAAGGACTGATTTTTTTGTTAACCAGTAAAGAAAGAGCCTATTTGAGAGGCGAAGCGAATAAAATTCCCGCAATTTACCAGATTGGTAAGGGCGGTATTACAGATGCTCTTTGCAAGAGCCTGTCTGAAGCGCTGGAAGCAAACGAGCTTATCAAGGTGAAAATTCTTGAGAACGCCGACCTTCCCACAAAAAGCGCGGCAGTAACCGTTGCGGCGGCAACCGCTTCCAACATCGTTCAGTGCATAGGAAGAGTTTTCGTGCTTTTCCGTCCTCACAGGGAAAAGGAAAAGAGGAAATATCTTAAATGAGAAAAATCGCACTTTTCGGCGGAAGCTTTGACCCCATCCATAAGGGGCACGTGGAAATCGCAAAAATTGCAATTTCCAAGCTTAATCTTGACGAGGTTATATTTATCCCGTCGGGCATAAGTCCTCATAAAGCGGGGCTTACGGCATCGAATGATGACCGTTATAATATGGTGCGCCTTGCATTGGAGGGCGAAGAAAGGCTTTCCGTGTCGGACTTTGAAATAAAAAAAGAAACAAAGTGCTACAGCTTTGAAACCGTGACGGAATTTAAGAAGATGTATCCTTCCTGTGAGCTTTATTTCATCATCGGGGATGACCAGTATGAAAAATTTACCACCTGGTATAAGTGGGAGGAGCTTTTAGGTCTTTGCCGTTTTGCGGTTTTCACAAGGGACGGGGGAGAAATAAAGCCTCCTTTTATGGAAATAAAAATTCCGCCCATTAAAATATCCTCAACCGAAATAAGGGAAAAGATTAAAAACGGTGAAGATGTAGGGTCTGAGGTTTCAGAAAAGGTGCTTGCCTATATAAAAGAAAAAGGGCTTTATAAAAAAAGCTACGGCGAAATAATTAAAAAGCTTAAGGAAACACTAAAGGAATCAAGGTTTAATCATACCCTTGGCGTTGCGGATACCGCAGTCGCCCTTGCAAAGCATTATGGGGCAGATACCGATAAGGCGTATCTTGCGGGACTATTACACGACTCGGCGAAAAATCTGTCGGATGATGAGCTTTTTGCTCTTTGCGATAAGTATAATATCCCTTTGTCGGAGGACGACAGGAAAGCTCCTCCGATAATCCACTCCTATGTGGGAGCATTCCTTGCAAAAGAAGAATACGGCATAAAGGACAGTGAAATTCTTGATGCCATATACAACCACTCAACGGGATGCGAAAATATGTCGCTGCTTTCAAAGATTATATTTGTTGCCGATATGACAGAGCCCGGGCGAAGGGATTTTCCGGGGCTTTCCGAAATAAGGAAGCTTATGTATGAGGACCTTGATAAAGCGCTTGTTGCCTCAATGGATGCAAATATTTCATATACAAAAATGAAAGGTGCTTTCCTGCATCCCGGAACCCTTAAGGCGAGAGACTTTATTTTAGCGAAAGGAAAAAACTAATGGAAACCAAGGAAAAAACAGCTTTAATAAAAAGTATACTTGAAGATAAAAAAGGAATTGATGTAACGGCATTGGACCTTACTGATATTTCAAGTGTGACCGACGCATTTGTTATTGCGTCGGGCTCATCAACACCCCACGTAAAGGCGCTTTCGGACTATGTGGAAGAAGGGATGAGCGAAAAAGGATTTGACCCTTTGCGCGTTGAAGGCTATGACAGCGCCAAGTGGATACTTCTTGACTACGGCGATGTTTTGGTTCATATATTCAGCGAGGAAGCACGAGAGTTTTATTCGCTGGAATGGCTCTGGGCGGATGCCCCCAAAGACGAAAATTAATAAAGCAACATCAGAAAGGATGAGTTAATATGTACGATTTTAAAACGATAGACAAAAAATGGCAGAACTACTGGGACGAGCACGAAAGCTTCGTTGCAAAGACAGGCGAAGACAAGAAAAAGAGCTTTCTTCTTGTAGAATTCCCCTATCCTTCGGGACAGGGCCTTCACGTTGGTCACCCCAGGTCCTACACCGCTCTTGACAGCGTTGCAAGAAAGAGAAGACTTGACGGTGAAAATGTGCTTTTTGCCATAGGTTGGGACGCTTTCGGTCTTCCTGCCGAAAACTATGCTATAAAGAACCACGTTCATCCCCGTATCGTTACGGAGCAGAACATCAAAAACTTCAAGCGTCAGCTTAAGTCCATAGGCTTCTCCTTTGACTGGAGCCGTGAGATAAACACCACCGACCCCGGGTATTATAAGTGGAGTCAGTGGATTTTCCTCAAAATGTTTGAAAAGGGCCTTGCATACAAGAAGGAAATGCCCATTAACTGGTGCACAAGCTGTAAGTGCGGTCTTGCCAACGAAGAGGTTGTCGGCGGTAAGTGCGAGCGTTGCGGCGGTGAGGTTATCCAGAAGCAGCAGAGCCAGTGGATGCTTAAGATTACAGAATATGCAGACAGACTTTTATCCGACCTTGAAGACCTTGACTATGCAGAGAGAATCAAGGCTCAGCAGATTAACTGGATCGGAAGAAGCGAGGGCGCTGAAGTAAACTTCAAAATCGCAGGAACCGAGGATACATTAACCGTTTATACCACCCGTCCCGATACACTCTACGGTGCTACATATATGGTAGTGTCTCCCGAGCATCCCTTTATTGAAAAGTACAAGGAAAAAATCACAAACTATGCTGATGTTCTGGCATACAAGGAAGAGTCTGCAAAGAAGTCCGAATTTGAAAGGACCGAGCTTGCAAAGGATAAGACCGGTGTTGCACTTTCAGGTCTTATGGCAGTAAATCCCGTAAACGGCAAGGAAATTCCCATCTGGACAAGTGACTATGTATTGATGACCTACGGAACAGGTGCAATTATGGCAGTTCCCGCTCACGATACAAGAGACTTTGACTTTGCAAAGAAATTTGACCTTCCCGTAATCCAGGTAATAGACGGTGACTGCGACATTGAAAAGGAAGCGTTCACCGATGTTGAAACCGGAACAATGATTAATTCCGGCATCCTTACAGGTCTTTCCGTTAAGGAAGCGCAGAAGAAGATTATCGACTGGCTTGAGGCAGAAGGCCTTGGCGTAAGAAAGGTTAACTTCAAGCTCCGTGACTGGGTATTCTCCCGTCAGAGATACTGGGGTGAGCCTATTCCCATCGTTCACTGCGAATGTTGCGGTTATGTTCCCGTTCCCTATGAAAATCTTCCTCTTACACTTCCCGACATCGAAATGTTTGAGCCCGGTCAGAACGGAGAATCTCCCCTTAACAACTGCACCGAATGGGTTAACACAACCTGTCCCAAGTGCGGTAAGGCTGCAAAAAGAGAAACAGATACCATGCCTCAGTGGGCAGGTTCCTCCTGGTACTTCCTCCGCTATACCGACCCCAAGAATAGCGAGGCGCTCGCTTCCAAAGAAGCCCTTGACTACTGGATGCCCGTTGACTGGTATAACGGCGGTATGGAACACACCACGCTTCACCTTCTGTATTCAAGATTCTGGCATAAGTTCTTATACGATATCGGAGTAGTTCCCACAAAGGAGCCCTATGCTAAGCGTAGCTCCCACGGTATGATTTTAGGTGAGAACGGCGAAAAGATGTCCAAGTCCAGAGGTAACGTTGTAAACCCCGACGAGATGGTTGAAACCTACGGTGCAGATGCATTCAGAACCTACGAGCTCTTCATCGGCGCTTTCGATCAGGCAACTCCCTGGTCAACGCAAGGATTGTCCGGCTGCCATAAATTCCTGGACCGTGTATGGAACTTAAGAGAAATGATCGTTGACGGTGACGAATATTCAAAAGACCTTGAAAGCAATATGCATAAGACCATCAAGAAGGTAGGAGACGACATTGAAAAAATCAAGTTCAACACCGCTATTGCGGCATTAATGGCACTTGTTAATGACTTTTATAAGAAAGGCAGCGTAACACGCGGCGAGTATAAAACCTTAATTACTCTTCTTAATCCCTTTGCTCCTCATATCACTGAAGAACTCTGGGAAATGCTTTCTTTCGGAGGAGTGCTTTCTGATACAAGTTGGCCCAAGTTTGACGAAGCTAAGACCGTAGATGATGAAATTGAGCTTGCGGTTATGATGGGCGGCAAGATAAAGGCTAAAATCATAGTGACATCCGATGCAACAGAGGATGCAATCAAAGAAGTTGCCTTGGCTGATGCAAAGGTTAAGGAAGCTCTTTCAGGAAAAACAATTGTAAAGATTATTGTTGTTCCCGGAAAGCTTGTAAACATAGTTGCAAAATAATATTAAGCCGGGGATTGCCCCTGAGCTTAAAAAGGATAGATTTTAATGAAAACCAATTACGATAACCTGACGGAGCATAATGCTACGCTGGCAAAACAGTGTATTGCGGCAGATGCTTTTGTAAAGACTTTTCCGGAAAAAGCAGCTTCACTTTATGGCAAGGCGGTAAATACCTTCCTTGCCGTAATATGCTGTAATAATGATATTGCCTTTGACAGAACCAAGGATCTGACCCTCATAAATATGATAGGCGCGGCATATTCCTACGGCGTAATAAGCAAATACGAAAAGGGAGTGCTGGACGATATGCGCTATGCCGCATATCTTGCGGATAATCCCCGTATTGCAGGAAAAACCATTGATACGAAAACTTTAATCGAAAAGGTAATAAGCTTTTTCGGTATGGTTATGCGCTATTATCATCTGGAAAACGAGCAGTATTCCGAGGATAATCTGCCCATAGGCGACTGCGAAGTGATTTCGGTTATGAAAAGCTTCGAGATGGACACTGCCTATGATAAGGTGTACCTGGCATCTGAAGAGGGTGGAGGATATGCCATTGTGGCACAGTATGTCCTTCATCACTCAGAAATTTCAGACGAGGTGTTTTCTTACCTTGCGGAGGAGGACTTAAAGCGCCGTTTTACATCCTGCAGAACCGTGCTCCGTCCCGAGGTAATTCCCCATCAGCCGGGAAACAATATCATTTGCGTAAAGACCAGTGTTCCGGAAGGATATGTAAGCTTGTCCTTTGATGATATTTCAAATCTCTATACGGAGCAGAGACTTAAGCTTATCGTAAATCTTGCAAAGGTAATTTTTGACCTTCATTCATCAGAGCGTCCGATTGCGCTCGGTGGATTTGAACCTTCTGATATATGGATTTCTTATAAAGGATTAAAGTGTGTCATATCGGGACTTGAGTCAAAAATCAAATCCTGCGTAAATACAGAATCAAACATCAAGGCTGACATAAAGAGCTTTGCATATATTGCGGCAAGCTTACTTCCCGAATATGAGAAAATCCCCACAGCGGGACTTTTAATAAAACACGTACTCATGGGAAGCGGAAAGAGCAACATGGACAGAATTTATCCCATACTTAAAAAGGAAGTGGCTCATTTTGCTTTTGAAAGTGTTCAGCTGAACGAAGTGCTGGACCGTCCTTCTTCGGAATTTTATGAAGCTCTTAAAAACGGACTTCTTGAAATAAAGGAAGAAAAGGAAAAGTTTAATGAAAATAAGGCTGAAGAAAAGCAGGAAGAACCTTTGGCTGAAGAAGTTGACTTTGACGAAATGTACAGCAAAGTATTTAACGACTGATTGTAAGAGAAAGGGTGGCTCAGATGGAAAGACGGGATAAACACAATTACTATCTGGATATAGCGCAAACTGTATTGGAGCGTGGTACCTGCCTTCGCAGAAATTACGGCTCCATCATAGTGAAAAACGATGAAATTCTTTCTACCGGATATACCGGTGCTCCGAGAGGGAGAAAAAATTGCCTTGATATGGGTACTTGCCGTCGTATGATGCTTAATGTCCCGAGAGGTGAGCGCTATGAAATGTGCAGAAGCGTTCATTCTGAAGCTAATGCCATAATAAGCGCATCCAGAAAGGATATGATTGGTGCAACGCTTTATCTTGTTGGCGTTGAGGCGGAAACAGGAGAGCTTGTCCATGATGCCTGCAGCTGTGCAATGTGCAAGAGAATGATAATAAATTCCGGTATTGAAAGGGTTATCATCCGAAATACCGAAACTGAATATACGGTTACATCCGTTAATGAATGGATTGAAAATGACGATTCTTTGGGAGATACCACAGGTTATTAAGAGGTTTTTATGATACATGAGGAAGTAAAAAAGGGGCTTAATCATTTAATAGAAAAGGACAGGATTTTTCATGCCGTTATTTTTTCGGGCACCGAAGGAATAGGCAAGAAAACCCTTGCCCGCTCCTTTGCCATGGCAATTCATTGCGAAAGCAAGGATATGCGCCCCTGCGGTGTCTGCCCCTCCTGTATCAAGCATAAAACGGGGAACCATCCTGACTACCGTGAGGTTTATCCTGAAAAGGATAAAAAGGTAATCGGTGTAAATGTTGTGCGAGAAGCCTTTGAGGACTTGTATATCAAGCCGCTTTTATCGGATAAAAAAATTATTTTTATTCCTGAGGCGGATTTGCTGGAAGCCCCCGGGCAGAATGCAATGCTTAAAAGCTTTGAGGAGCCTCCGTCATACGGAGTCATAATCCTGGCGGTTAAAAATTTGTCGTCGCTTCTTGCGACCATAAAATCCCGTGCGGTAATTTATGAGCTTAATCCCGTATCTCAGAAAAAAATTGAAGAGATACTAATGGGAAAACATCCTGAAAAAGCAGAGGAAATTCCTTTTATTGCAAGCTTTTCAGGAGGTCTTATCGGAAAAGCAGTTTCCCTGTGTGAAAATGATGAGTTTGCAACGCTCAGGGAAGAAGCTATTCGTCTTATGCTTTCCTTTCCGAAAAGTCGCTATGCGGCGTTGAAGCTTTCCGACTTTTTCAAAGAAAAGGAAGAGAAAGAAGCGGTTCTTTTCGATATTGCCTTAAGCTTCTTCCGTGACCTTTCGGTGTGCAAAGAAGGGTCCGGCGATTTCATCAATTCGGATTTTTCGGATGAAATTATTTCTTCTGCAAAAGATATAAGTAAAAAAGGTGCGGCAAACGCTTTATTTCTTTTGTCGGAAGCCAAAAGCAAAAAATCAAAAAATGCAATTTACGATTTGTGGATAACTAATCTTTTTATAGAAATGTGGGAGGTACTAAATGGTTAAGGTAGTTGGAATACGGTTTAAGCCCGTTGGAAAGATATATTTCTTCGATCCCTCGGATATCGAATTTAACGAGGGGGAATACGCCGTTTTAGATACCGCAAGAGGGGTTGAGTGTGGCTGTGTTGCACAGAAAAACCACGAGGTTATGCCCTGTCAGGTGGTTGAGCCTTTAAGGAAGGTAATAAGAAAGGCAACGGAAGAGGATAAAAAGAGGCTTGAAAATAACCGTCGCCGCGAGGAAGAGGCTTATAAAATATGTGCTCAGAAAATCTCCGAGCACAAGCTCGATATGAACCTTGTGGATGTGGAGTGTGCCTTTGACGGAAGCAATCTTCTTTTCTACTTTACGGCCGACGGAAGAGTGGACTTCCGTGAGCTTGTAAAGGACTTAGCCGGGGTGTTCCGTACAAGAATTGAACTTCGCCAGATTGGCGTAAGAGACGAGGCTAAGATGATTGGCGGCGTGGGCATCTGCGGAAGAACCCTTTGCTGTCACGGCTATCTTGATTCATTTGTTCCCGTATCCATCAAAATGGCAAAGGAACAGGGCTTATCACTTAATCCTACCAAAATTTCGGGCTCTTGCGGAAGGCTGATGTGTTGCCTTAAGTATGAGCAGGAAGCATATGAGGATCTGACAAAGTCAATGCCCAAGGTTGGTGCTCTGGTTGAAATTCCCGGCGGCATCAAGGGTACTGTTGAAAAAATTGCCCTTCTTCGTAGAATTGTAACCGTAAGAATTGAAGGAAACAACAGCTCCGATTTAAAGGATTTCTCTGCTGACGAAATAAAAATCCTTCGTAACGGTAAGGCGCGTCCCGAAGCAGAGCAGGACGTTAACGAAGACGAATTAAAAGGACTTGAATAAGAAAAACAGCACGAAGCAAAAGCTTTGTGCTGTTTTTATATGATAAAAAAGTTTCCTTCCTTTTATCTTTTTATAGCTTCAACAATCAAATCGTCAATTCTGTCTCGAATTTTCTGCATAAGGGCGGTGTCGTCCGCACATTCAGCGAATGTCAACGTTTTTCCGTAAACTTTTTCAATTTCGGCTACAACCTTGTCCTTTCCGTAGAAGGATTCGCAAAGTCGTAAAACGCGGATATCCTCAAAAGCCTTATACATATAGTAAAGTCTTATGGACTCCCACGCCTTTCCGCGCTTTCCGGGATAAACCAAAAATGCATCGCCTGCCCAGCCCCAGTAGCCTGCCGTGCCGTTTAAGAAGGGATTGAAGCAATCATCCGAAAACTCGTTGTTGTAAAAATTGTAGCCCCAGTGAAGGAAGCCCTTTATGCCGTACTTATACATCTGCATACCGATGGAACGGGTACGTCCGCCGCTGTGGCAGAAATAGCGGTTGCTTGCCTTAAGCCAGGGGCCGCTGCAATAGTAAACCCAGCGCTCGGGGATGTCCTCAGCCATAAAGTCCTCGATCTGATCCTCGCAGGGAACAGGGGTGTTGATTAAGCCCTTTTGGTAGTATTCTACGTGACTTATGGCGTCTAATGATTTGAAATCCTTAAGAATATCAACGATATTTTCTCTGTTTTTCATATAACGCTCAATGTGCTTTTCGTTTGGCTCGTCGGAAATGTGGAAATAGGTTTTGTCGGAAAGACCGCACTTTTCCAAGTGGGCGGTAAACTCCGTTAAAAACTGTCTTATAAATGTAACATATTCTTC
>JAUNRD010000029.1 GCA_030535815.1 Clostridia bacterium | reverse complement strand
CGTTCTTATGAACGTAGGCGTTGAAGGAACTGTCGTCTCCACCAAAAACGGCGGTTATGCCGCAGGCCTTGCATATTATGTAGGCTCAGGCGGTAAAATAATAAACTGCTACTCAAATGCGCGTGTTGAAGCAACTTATGCCGGCGGTATTACAACATATAACTACGGCTTAATCGGAAACTGTTCCTTCTGCGGATCATTAAAAGCCGCTAAAGCAAGTGTTCCCATCGGAATGGAAGCAGGCGATGCGGCAGAATTTTTAGAGTGCTATTACTTAAAGGGCGCAGGCTCAACTTCATTGAATGTTGCTACCGCAGTAACAGATACTCAGGCAAAGACTCAGCTTGCCGAAAGATTAAATTCTAACCGTAAGGGTGCTGCAACTGCACTTGGTTACAGCACAAGCCTCGTATCATATTGGACAAACGAAAACGGCTATGCAGAGCTTTATACTCCTGCTCCCACTGTTGAATCAGTAACCATAACCCCCGAAAGCGCAACGGTTGCCAGGGGCGAAGGAATTAAGCTTACGGCAAAGGTAACAGGCAAGTATAATCCTTCCCAGAAGGTTACCTGGTCTGTTGAGGGCTTTGTTAAGGAAGACACCTTTATAGGAGCTGACGGCCATCTTACAGTTGCTGCAGACGAAACTGCAAAAACCTTCCTGGTTATGGCAAAGGCCCATCAGGACGGCGGCAAGGTTGCTACCATAACAATAACCGTTGCAGAAGGCGAAAAAGCAGAGAATAACGACATTATCTTAACCATCAACAAAAAGGAAGCTTCCGTATTCGGTGAAATCAAGGAAAATGACGTTGCTCCTTTGATTATAAACGGAAGAACAATGCTTCCTGCCCGCTTTGTAACAGAAGCTCTGGGCGGAACGGTTTCCTGGGATGGTGAAAAACGAGAGGTTATAATTGAAAAGGAAGGCTTAAAACTCGTCCTTACAATTGATAAAGACACCGCCTTACTCAACGGAGAAGAAGTGAAATTAGATTCTCCTGCCACAATAATTGAAGGCAGAACCTACACTCCCGTGCGTTTTATCGCAGAAGCATTAGGTGCTAAAGTTTCCTGGAACGCCGAAACCAAGGAAGTTACCATTACAAAATAATATTAAAGATACGGAAGCTGCTTTCGGCTTTCGTATCTTTTTTGCCAGAAACGAAAATTAATAGTAAAAAATTATTGCATACTTTATACCTTTATGATATAATAACTTTATATTCAATAAGGAGGAATAAAAAAATGAAGAAACGCATTGTTTCATTGATGCTTGTCCTTATGATGCTTGCATCGACAGTTTTTGTAACAACCTATGCAACCGAAGGACAGATTAAAAACATCATTTACTTAATCCCTGACGGAGGCGGCTATGGTCCTTACGATTTTGCCAACATGGTTAAAATCGCAGGTGGTTTTGATGTAACGAAGTTTCCCACTAAAACTCCCACCACCACCGATCCCATGACTATGCGTTCCTACCTTGCAGGAAGTATGACAACCGCTTGTATAACAGGCGCTGTCACAGACTCTGCAGCAGCAGGAACCGCTATGGCAACAGGTGTTAAAACCGTTAACGGTTATGTCGGTATCGACAGAGACATGATTCCCGTAGCCAATCTTGTTGAAGCGGCTGAATCGGCAGATAAGGCAACAGGTATTATTTCCACCTATCATTGGGCGCACGCAACACCTGCCGCTTTTACAGCACACGCAGAAGACAGAAATGACCTCTTAAACATCTATCAGCAGATAGAAAACAAAGGTCTTGAGGTTGTTCTCGGCGTAGGTTACGGCAACGTATCTCAGTATGCTACCATTCAAAACGCCATAGACGCAGGTTATACTGTTGTTGAAACCAAAGAGGATTTGTTAAATGTCAAGCCCGGCGACAAAATCTGGGGAAATGTAGATTCCAAAGGTATTCCCTATGACGTATATACAGAAGAAGGTGAACCGACTTTAGCAGAAATGACAGCAGGAGCGATCACTGCTCTTTCAGGAGATTCTGACGGCTTCTTCCTTATGGTTGAAGGCGGTAAGGTTGATACAGGCGGACATGCTAACAGTGCCAACACAACAACAAGCGAATATCTTGCTTTTGATGCGGCATTCCGTGTTGCAGTAGACTTTGCAAAAGGCCGTACAGATACAGTTGTAATTTGTGCTCCCGACCACGATACCGGCGGAATGATTATTCCCGAAGATCCCGAAGTTGCCGCAGCTGCTGTTGCAGCGGTAATGGCAGGTGAAAATCCCACAAGCATTACCTGGGAATCATACAGCCACACAGCACAGAATGTTGGTGTATGGGTTTATGCTCCCGAAGGCGTAGCTTTAATTGACGGCTTAAACGAAACATTAGGTGACACAGCTGAAACCAGAGAAAACTATGTTATTGATAACACAGACATTGCTCCCTGGTGTGCCGATTTAATGGGCGTTGACCTTGAAGCTTTGTCCGAAGAACTTTTCTGTGACGTATCCACAATAGGTCAATATAACGTGCTTGAGAGAAAATTCACCTTTAATAACGGAGACGGAAGCAAATATATCTACGCTAATCAGGACGAATACTATAAAGATGGTGAGACAATTTCCTTAAACGGAAAAACCTCTATGTATCTCAATAACCGCTTCTATGTCCCTGCAGAAGCAGTAGAGGAAGAAGACTGGAATTATGTTACCGAAGCTCCTCCCCGTGACGGTATAACAGGTACGGGTACAGCTTCTGATCCTTATATTCTTGACGATGCATATGACTTTATGGAATTTACCGCCAATATGATTGCAGGAACTACTTACAGCGGCAAATACATCCGTCAGACCAAGGACATTGATTTAACAACCTATTCCGAATATAAAGGTATTGGCAAAAGCTTCAATTTTGCAGGCACATACGACGGATACGGAAAGAGATTAACAGTTGCCATAACAGCTGATTCTGATGTTTCCGTTTTCCCTGTGGTGACAGGTACTCTTATGAATGTGGGTACAGAAGGCTCAGTTACATCCAGCGGAAGCGGTGCTTTTGCTGCAGGTGTAGCATATTATGTAGGCCCCGGCGGAAAAATAGTTAACTGTTACTCTAACGCAAAAGTCAAAGCGGCATATACCGGTGGTATCACAACCTACAACGAAGGATTAGTCGGAAACTGTTCTTTCTGCGGAACATTGGAGAGCAGTAAAAAGAGAGCTGTTCCTGTCGGTATGCCAAAGGAAGGCTCATCAGCAGAATTCTGGGAGTGCTATTATTTAGACGGTGTGGGCAATTATTCATTGGATACAGCTACTGCGGCAGGTGAAACTTTTGCAAAAACCCAGTTGGCGGAAACATTAAACGCTAACCGCAAGGATGCTGCAACAAAGCTTGGTTTCAGCAGTTCAAGCCTCATATCTTACTGGAACAACGATTACGGATACCCCATACACGGTGCTCCTAACCCTGTTGTAGAAAGCGTAACCATTACTCCAAGTGAAGCAGTTGTAAAGAAAGGTGAAGGCATCCAGCTTTCAGCCGAAGTAACAGGTAAGTATAATCCTTCTCAGGAAGTTACCTGGTCAATTGAGGGTGATGTTTCAGAGGATACAACAATCACCTCTGACGGTTACCTTACTGTATCCTCTGAAGAAAAAGCAACATCCTTTACAGTAATGGCAAAGTCCAATCAGGACGGCGGTAAGGTTGATGTTATCACCATAACCATATCTGCCGATGAAGGAGAAGAACCCGGTGGCGGTGAAGAACCCGGGGAAAGCGAAAAGCCTGACGGTTCACTTGAAAAGCCTTATCTCATAGAAACAGCGGCAGATTTCAAACAATTTACCGACAGCCTTATTTCAGGAAGCACGTTCAGTGGAAAATACTTCCTTCAGACAGAAGACATTGATATGTCAGAAGTTTCCGGCTATCTGGGTGCAGGTTCTACAGCTGAATTTGCCGGAATATACAATGGTAACGGAAAGAAAATTAAGGTTAATATAACATCTGATGCAGATGTTTCTGTTTTCCCGAATCTTTCAGGTGTTATTATAAACTTAAGTACAGAAGGTACTGTCACATCTAATAAGAGTGAAGGTTATGCGGCAGGACTTGTATATTATATAGGCTCTGCCGGTAAAATAGCAAACTGTTACTCAACTGCACATGTCAGAGCAACATATGCCGGCGGTATCACAACTTACAGCAGAGGTCTTGTCGGAAACTGTGCTTTCTTCGGCTCTTTACGCGGCGGTAAATCAAGCGTTCCGGTCGGAATAACCACAAGTAATGCTACCTGCGAATTCTGGCAGTGCTATTATTTGGAAGGCACAGGCACCTTCGCATTGGATGTGGCTACCGCAGTAACTGAAACAACTGCAAAAACCACCCTTGCAGCAACATTAAATGCAAACCGCAATACTGTTGCGACAAAACTGGGTTGCAATGCAGAACTTGTATCTTACTGGAACAATGATTACGGCTACCCCCAGCACGGCGAACCTGAACCTGTCGCTGAAAACATTACCATTTCTTTCACTCCTGCAACAGGCGGTTCAATTTACTATGACAGCAATCCCGTAGGTGGTTCGGAATCCTTCGTCCAGGGTGAAGAAATCACTCTCAAAGCAGTTCCCGAAGAAGGCTCGGAATTCAAGGCCTGGATCAATGCAAGTACAGGCAAAATCATCACAACTGATGAAGAATGCACCTTTACAGCATATACCAACAGAAAGTTACTTGCTCTTTTTGCCGACGAGGCTTCTGACGATGTTTTCGTAAGCTTTATAAGCAAGAATAACCAGTACATATATTACAGTTATCTCGCAAAGGGCACCGATGTTTCAACAGTTGCTCCCTCCCCCGAAAAGATGTATGTATCCGGCTATTCCTGGAACGGATTTATTCCCCAGCCCGCAGTTGTAAATGCAAACACCGATTATAAAGGCAGCTATACAAAAAATCCCGATACATATGAAATAAAGATTTCGGGCGGTGCCGACAAAAAAGGAAACACCGAAATTGCTTTAGGCTATAACTCTTCTTGCACAGTTATTGCAAATGCTCCCGATTCGGGCAAGGTGTTCACAGGCTGGCTCATAAACGGAAGACTTGCAAGCTTAAATCCCGAATTTACCTTCTATGTTTTCGGAGATATGACCTTAGATGCAACCTTCGGCACTTCATCTGATGATGTTCCCTTTGTAACATTACTTGATATAACAAACTGGCTAAACGGAAGTTATAATATGGTTTCCCTCACGGGAACAAGCTATCTTCCCGAAGGCTGCACCTTCTCAGAAGCAGGTATTCTTTATGTAAAAGCTGAAACAGATTCAGAAACCCTTGTACTTGAAAATGAAGGCAAAAAGGTTTCAGACAAAGAAATAAAGAGAACCTCTGTTTCAGAAAATCAGATGTTCAAGCTGTCAGCAAGCTATACCGAAACAGGCTTGACCGCAAGAGGATATCTTGTATACCTTGATTCTGACGGAGAAAGACAGGTCATCTACACTGATATAAACTATATCAGCAATGCTCCTGTTTCCGCAACTTCAGCAGGAATTGAAGAAAACATCGACTTCGAAAATCAATAACAAAAAAAGTTCAGAGGCTATTGCCTCTGAACTTTTTTATTATATCAAGCTCTACCATTTCATTTTTTAATTTGATAAAATTTTGAAGCCTTATAATTATTCCTCAATTTTACGTTTTCCGTAATAATCAAACAGCATATCAAGCACTCTTCCGTTTGCGCTTGCATTGGGCATCCAGGGACCGGAATATGCATCGTGGTCGTCATATCTTTCGCACTGATAATATTCTGTTGTGACATTGTATTTAAGAAGCGCATCTAAAAGCTCTCTGCACATTTCCCTGTTGCCGCTTTCCTTGTAATATACATATCTCATATGCTCTGCCCAGGTTGTGTACCAGGTCCTTCCCATTCCCGTGGTGGAGCGGTACATCGGATATATAAGTCCGTTTTCTGCCTGCCTTCCGTGGGAATAGGTATAAATAACTTTTTCGCTTGTTTCAGTTCCGTAACCGCCAAGGCCGAGAGCCAATGCTTCATTCGGGAACATATATCCGAATGCATCTTTGTCCAGCCTTTTTTCCAGTTCGGGATTGTTTTTGGGATCTCTCGGAAGATACAAAAATTCGCTGTCCTTCTGCTCCTCGGCAAATTTATCAAAAATGTCTTTCATTACTCCGAAGTAATCATCATATGCCGCCTTAATCTCCGATGCATAAGCACTGTCAGATTCCTTTAATACCTCAAGGAGACTTTTATAACCCCTGAGCATTGCAGCATCGGCAAAGGTCCACTGCTGAGCCCCGTTAAAATCGTGGTCTGTTGCAATTCCGGGAGGGAATAAGCCTTTAACCGCGCCCTTTATATCAGCAGATTTTGCACGCTCTCTTTCCATCCAGTAAAATGCCTCCATAGCCTGAGCGATGTATTTGTCATAAAAATCGCCGTTGCTTTTCACGGCATATGCAAACATTTCAAGCGCGGCAGCAGAACGGGAATTCCACGGAACATATTCATAGTGGATTCTTCCCTTATTTTCCCCGTCCTTTTCCTGCATATCATTAAAATAGTGTGAAAGTGCCGCTTCAATATAGTCATCATATCCTCCTATATGGGAAAACGCCTTTATAATTTCCTTTGCCTCCGGCCAGTGATAGCGCTGGCTTGCACCCTGACGCATTATCGCATAGCTTTCACCTCTCGGGCAGGCAAACATCTGTAAAAGCTGTGTCAAAAAGTTGAAAAAGAGCGGCTCTATCCCCTTTTTATCGGGTACAAACTTTGCTTTTCCAAGTTCCTTTTTCCAGAACGCCTCTGTATTTCTGCGTGCCGCATTATAGCTTAAAGGCTTATTCTCATTTCTTGTAAATGCAAAGGTAAAGGTGCGCTTTTCATAGGGCTTTAATTCCAATGTTATATTTAAGTCGTTTTCGCCGCCGAATGAAAAATTCTCTTTTTCATCAAAATACAGTCTGTATGTTCCGTCAGTAAGGAATCCTTCCTTCTTTTCATAGCGGAGCATTTCTTCATTTTCCCAGTAGGAACGAAGGGGGTTGTATCCGTAATAACCGTCAGGATCGGAGCATCCGGTGAAAAGGGATTCGGGGCCTGTGCGGACAAGCGCGCCAAGCTCCACCTTCTGTTCTATGCCAAAGCCGTTTTCAACCGTCACCTTTATATATGCCGTTGACACACGGAGAGTATCGCAAAAAACCTCCTGATGGAATTTCACCGCATCCATATCCTTGGAAAGAGAGTGGATGGCAACTCCGTCACGTCTGGTCTTATACTTTGTCCCTTTAATCGGCATCAGTTCGCCGTTCCATCTGTATTTATCAAACATCTGTCTGTGCAGATAATCGCTTTCTCTTTTTAATGTAAATACCACACCTGCAGAAGGCAATGCCGCCGCAAAGCCGTTGTCAAAGGGGCCTACTTTGCGGAATTCCTGCGGATCTTTTGCGGTAATTTCGCCAATCAGCACCATTGATGTCGGCCACATTGTTATAATGTTTTCAGCATAGGGCGGATGTACATATCTTTTATTTGTAAAGGGCTTTCCCCATGGATTTTCTACTGTACTTAAATGAGCCATAATAAAGCCTCCGCATCTTGAATTATTTCTTATGCCCATTTTAACACCGGAATCTTACAAAGGCAACCATTTTTTAAGGAAATTAATTCTTTTACTAAAAACGCGTAACATGCTACCAAAATAAAAAAGGATGCAGATGCAACCTTTTTTGTTTTAGGATTAAGACTATATACTTCTTACATCAATTTTTTCAGATGCATCAGTTGTAAGCTGTGCCTTACCGATATCGGAATTTATCGCTTCCACCGTTCCGCCGCTCTTTTTAAGAATCACGGCATCGCCCTTAAAGTTTTTAAGAGTAAAATTTTCAAGCTCAATTTTTTCAAAGTCTTCGGCGTACATAAATGTATCGGGTGTTTGTTCACCGTTTCCGATATCGACATTTACATTTTTAAGCTTAAGGGTAAAAGGCACGTTTTTATCCCCGCATACAATCATAGGAAGGGCGATTCCCTTGGCAACAACATTTTCAAAAGTTATATCCGTCATAGGTCTGTTTCTCTGCCAGCCTTCTCTGCCATAGTGATAATGAAGCATTTTCCCCGCATTTTCCATTTCGCAATTTCTTATGATGATATTTCCGGGCTGCTCTTTGATTGGAAGAGTATAGTCTCCATAATATGTAAATGCGGAAAGCATATTGTATCTTCCTGCGCTTGCAACCATTGCTCCGCTCTCTTTTTCTTCCTTTGTAAGCCTTCCTCTGAACGAATAACGACAGGGGCTGTACATACGGCAATTTTCAACAAGCACATTTGTGCCGCCAAATCTCATTGCACTGCAGGCTGAATTAAGGATGCAACCCGATATATAAATATTTGCATTACCAAATCCTGCTATGCAGTCATCCCCTGTGTAAAATTCCGAATCCGCTATTGTAATATTTCTGCTTACAGCGGCATCAAAGCCGTCGTGTCCTGCAAGAGCGGTTATTTTGCTCACCGTAATATTTTCGCAGAACAAAAGATTGTGTGCCCAGTTTCCGCAGTTTTTTATGGTATAACCGGAAAGCTTGATGTTTTTTGTTTTGAACATCGTCATTCCGTGAGGACCTCTGTACTGCTCCTCACCAATTTCATCATAACAGTTGTCTCCGTCGATAACGGAGCCTTCCTCACCTATTATTGCAACATTTTCCGCATTTATCGTTCTTATTATGGCATTGTTCCATCTGCTTCCCGGAGTTCTTTTATATCTGTATTCTTCCCTGTTTTCAACATATTCCGTTTCGCCTTTGACCCCTGAAACATGCACATATGGCGCATCGGTTATTTCACTTTCTGAAAGAGGCTCAATTTTGTCATTTATATATCCGAAATAGTCTTCGGGATTTCTGCTTCCCTTAAGGATTGCGCCTGATTTCAAGTACAGCGTGATATTGCTTCTCAATCTGATGCCGCCGGTTAAAAACTCTCCTTCGGGAATTATTACCTTTCCGCCGCCTTCGATAAAGCAGGCATCAATCGCCGACTGTATTTTCTCCGTCTGAAGTGTGCCGTCAGCTACGGCACCAAAGTCTTTTACATTAAATTCTTTCATAAATTTCATCCTCCTGTTGATTTTTTCAAAACTCCGCCTTATAATATGATTATAAAACTTTTATTTTTGATTTTCTTGCACTTTTCTGCATAAAAATATAACTATCCTGCAAGGAGGCTGTTATGGACAGAAATCTTTCAAAGGAAACCAAGGTGCAACACCGTGACGGGGATTTGCCCCTTAAAATTTATGAAAAAATCAGCAAAGTTTACTACCACTGGCACGATGAATATGAAATCATTTATGTGGAAAAAGGATGCTGTTCAATTAATATTGAAGGTGAATTACTCAACGTGAAAGAAGGCTCTGCGGTGCTTGTAAAAGGCGGACTTCTCCACTCTCTGACAGTTGAGGAAAACTCCCCCTGCTCTTGTTTCGCCCTTGTATTTCATCCTTATATGATATATGGAACGGAATGTAAAAAATATTTTTCCGACGACTTTATTTTTAATAATTTATACACCGCCGTAACCGAATCGGGGCGGAATATATTAAAACTCATAAAATCGGCATACGTATTATATAAAGAAAGACCTTTTGCCTATGAGCTTTACTTGAAAAGCACCCTTGCGGACATTTTCTGCGAAATTTTCAAATACAAGCTTTATACAAATGAAAAAGCCCCCGAAAAAAATTCTTCGGAAGCCGTTAAAAGTGTAATTGATTATATCCACACACATTTCAGTGAAAAAATATCCGTGGAGGATTTATCCGGCATAACCAACTATTCAAAGTCCGCAATTATGCATAATTTCAAGGAATATACCGGTAAATCCATAAGTTCCTATATCAACGATTACAGAATTTATAACGCAAAACAGATGCTTAAAAACACAGAAAAATCCGTGCTTTCCATTGCCCTTGAATGTGGCTTTAACGAAGTCAGCTATTTTATAAAAACATTCAGACTCCATACAGGGCTTTCGCCATTAAAATATAAAAAATCTGTTGCAAAATAAAAGGACGCTTTCGCGTCCTTTTATTTATATTATTCCAAGCTTTTCCATTTCGGATTTTAATTTAAGTAAATTCTTTTCTTCCATTTCATAAAGCGGAAGCCTTACCAATCCTGAGTCAAGCCCTAAAAGGTGCATTGCCGCTTTCACGGGAATGGGATTAACCTCAGAGAAAAGCGCCTTTATAAGCGCATAATATTTAACCTGCATTGCGCCTGCTTCCTTGTAGTTTCCGTCCAGGCATAAACGGCACATTTTTTCCGTTTCAGCCGGAACAACATTGGATAAAACAGAAATTACGCCCTTTGCGCCGATACTCATAAGAGGAACTATAATATCATCATTACCGGAATATATTGCCAGTTCATCTCCGCAGCGGTCGATTATCTCAACTGCCCTTGCAGCGTTTCCCGTTGCCTCTTTAATTGCTACGATGTTTTCGGTTTTGGAAAGTGCTTCTGCCGATTCGGGGAGAATGTCAACGCCCGTTCGGGACGGCACATTATAAATTATGGCCGGCAAAGAAGTTGAAGCCGCTAATGTTTCATAGTGGTGGACAAGACCACGCTGTGTGGTTTTATTGTAATAGGGCGTTACCCAAAGTAAGCCGTCCGCGCCTCTTTTTTCCGCTTCCTTATTCATCATAATTGCGTGCTCGGTATTATTACTTCCTGTTCCTGCAATTATTTTACTTTTACCCTTTGCGCGATCCACCGCAAAGCTTATTGCTTCCAGATGCTCACTGTCGTCCAGAGTAGGAGCTTCACCTGTTGTTCCGCAGATAACCATAGCAGGAATATTTGCCTCCAGCTGCAAATCAATCTGCTTGCCAAAAGCGTCAAAATCAATACCTTTCTCGTTAAAGGGCGTAATCATCGCCGTTGCGGTTCCTTCAAAAATTAGCTTTTTCATAAATACCCTCCTTTTTATTATCCTATGACTTTACAATTTCATTTTATCACAGTTTTTTCAACTTGTCTACAAAAAATTTACTGTGAAAATCCCCATATTATTGACATTTTACCGTCACTATCATATAATAAAGAAAACAAAGAGAAAGGACAAAGACTATGAAATATACACTTAATGACCACATTGAAAAAAGTTTTGACCGTCTTTCAAAAAAAGACTATTTAATAAACGACCTCTTAAACGGAGACGGCAACTGGCCCGGCGACTGGGAAGGAAGGGCGCTTCTTGCCTTCTGCTCACTTTATTCCTGCCTTGGCAAAAAGGCAACAGCGATGGATGAATTTATCGCCCGTATTGACGAAATATTAAACGAAGACGGCTTTGTTGGCGAGCTTTTTAACCCGGATGCCGTAAACGAGCAGCAGTTATCCGGTAACGGCTGGTTTTTATTTTCTCTTTGCGAATATTATAAGCTTTTCAGGGATGAAAAAATTCTCACAATTGCAAAAAAGGTTTTCACAAATCTTTTCTATGCCGCACTCCCTGCTTATGATGTATATCCCTTAGAGCCGAGGGAAAAGGAGGACGGCGGTGTCGGCGGTCACAACTTCGAGCGGAAAAACGGCTGGATTTTATCCACCGATGTGGGCTGTGCCTTTATCGGAGTGGACGGTGTAAGCAGATATTTTGAGCTTACAAAGGACGAAAAAGCAAAGGAATTTATGGAAAAGACCGCAGAAAAATTCTGCGAGATTGACAAGATGAAGGTTAAGGCGCAAACCCACGCCACCTTAACCGCATCACGCGCCTATTTCAGATTTTACAAAGCTACGGGCGACAAGAAATATTTCGGTATTGCAAAAGACCATTTTGAGCTTTACATAAGAGAGGGTATGACCTATACATACGAAAACTTCAACTGGTTTAACCGTAAAGATACCTGGACAGAGCCCTGCGCGGTTACGGACAGTTTAATTCTTTCCCTCTGGTTTTACAATGAAACAGGCGACGAATACTACAAAACCTTATCCCGCAGAATATGGTTTAACGGACTTTCCTACTGCCACAGAGATAACGGCGGTGCGGGCCCCAACAGCTGTGTATCGGAAATTAACCCAAGCCTTAAGATTTTCATGTACGAGGCGCAGTTCTGTTGCACCATGCGCTATGCAGAGGG
>JAUNRD010000337.1 GCA_030535815.1 Clostridia bacterium | reverse complement strand
GAGTGCCAGAAAGATTTTATATTGCCGTCAAAGGCTTTTGCAATTTTATTTGCGCTCCATTCACTGTTTGCCGAATATTCCCAGGTTGCTTCAGGGGTATAATATTCGTCTTCTGCAAAGCTTATATTTGTAAAGCAGGACAAAACAAGGATTAAGCTTAATAATATATTGAGTATCTTTTTCATATCATCAGTCCCTCCTTATATAAGTCCTTTAACTTTGTCAACCGAAGCTTTGGGAACTCCGTATCTGCCAACGGAAATATATCCGTCTCCTGAGTCATATACATCTACTCCGAAGCACTCGGAAAGATATGTTACGGGAACCATAATAACTCCGTTTATAACCTTTACGGGATTTGACAAAGCAGTTACTCTTCCGTTAACTCTTGCTTCGTTTGTTCCGAGCACGGTATATGTCCAGATATAGTCTGAAATTTCGTCGTTTTCATCAAGGTCGTGGTTTTCAAGATGAAGGATGTTTTCATAATTATCGTACCAGAACTTTGATTCGCCGTAGCCAAGTACGTCTTCCATAGCATTTACAGGAACATAGAGTGTTCCGTTTTCGGAGACTGTTGTTATTCTTGTATCAGGCTGATAAACATACATCTTTCCGCCGGAAACCATCATACGATTGGAATCCTTTTTGAAGATTGTTGTGCCGTAAAGAGCCTCCCTATCTGCTGTCGTTGCAGAAGTCTGCGCAATTTCTGTGTAGAGATAGTTAAATCTTCCCATGGGAGCAACGCTTCCCTCTGTATAGAAATTAAGGATATTTCCCGCAGGATCAAATCCGTCGACAACTTTGAATTCAAAGTCTGTTACACCTGTTTCTCCGATTAACGCTTTCGGAACTTTAATCTGCAATACATCGCCTGAAACTGAATATTCTGCTGTTCCTGCATCGGTAAAGCTCCATACTCCGTCTGCAATTTTTTCAACCGTACCGGGTGCTTTTCTGTTAATAACAAAGTCATAGCCCTTAAAGCCCGTTGCAAAGTTTCTGTCTGTGTTAATATATACAGAAAGCCAGTTTGAATCAGACATTTCAATGTCTCTGGTTGTTTTTATGTAGAAATAATAGTTATCCGCATCACGGGAAACCTTTGCCCTTGAAATTGAATTTATAACCTCAGTAGTATAGTGATATTTCTTCTTGGTTTCGGGATCGCAATAGCCGTAGGAATCTCTTTCATAATCGTCATAGTCGTTTATGAATAAAGGCTCAACACTATCCCACTGACTCTTATCGCCTTTTATATCAATAGTTTTTTCTGCGCTTGCAAGAGGAGCAGGACGAACGCCTCTGTATTTTCTTACAAAGTCAACAAAAGCATTGTATGAATCGTCTCCTAAAGGTCCTTTTGCAGGCTCGATGTCTCTGCTTCCTTCATAGTCATAGGTATCTACAAAGCAGTTCTCAACGCCTGAATAAAGCCCCTGTCTGCCTGCTGTCCATTCGTTCCATCCGTCAACGAAGACAAATGCGGGATTTTCATCAAGCACACGGGATGCCTGCTCGTGGAAGAAGTAGTTTTCTCTGTATGTACCCTCTCTCCAGTCTTCACCGAAGGCTTCTGTATAGCTTCTGCCCTTGGTATACTCATCGGAGAACACGCCTGTTATGGTCGGTCCCCATACATAGGATTCATTTATTGCAAGACCAAGTGACATAAATTCAGTTCTGCCGTCTTTATATTCTCCGAATCTGTGCTGAGGATAGCATTCAAGCCATATAAACTGGTCTTCACCGGTCTGACCGTTTCTTCCTCCGCTTGTACGGAAGGTGAAGAAGTCATACATCTCGTCAAGGAATGCATTAAATTCCTTGTCTGTACGGTCGTGATATTTCTGAGATGATTTATGTGCACCTGACATAAGAAGGGGCTTTCCGTCCCAGTAGAACCAGAGGTCTGTATACTTACTGTCTCTGAACACATTAAGATACAAGAACTTAACGGAGTTTGCCTGATTTTCCTTCCATGAACAAAGAGCGCTTATTTTCGGAGCATCAACACCGGATTCTCTTGCATCACGCCATGCTTCAAGCTGAACATTAACTCCCTCGTGCCAGGAGTTGTGACCGTTGGTGTAATCGAAAAATACCACGTCAACATCGGCGTTTGCCATCAATACTGCCTGACGGCGGTATACCCAGTAATCCGTATTGTCATAGTGTCCGTAAAGAGGTTCGTCCCAGGTAAATCTCGCATCGGTTTCCCAGGCAAAATGATTGAAGTCATACTTTGCCTCGGGATACTTTTCTACTATTTTCCAGGGTATAAACGCCTTTTTGGTTATCGCTTTACTGTGCCAGTTCCAGTAAAACATACCGATAAATTTATCTTCCCCGGTAGGTGCGCCTGCTTCTTCATAGTCGGCAGCGATATTACCCATATCATCAGTCAAAACCCAAGTATCGTGCCAATTATCAATTATAGCACTTTCGGGAACAGGAACATACTCCTCTATATCCAACACTTCTTTGGAAAAGCCTATGCTTTTAACACTTGTATATCCGTCTGCATCAAAATTAGCAACGATATAGATATCGTGCACCCCAGACACAGTATATTCAAGGTTGTTGACATATTTCTTTTCCACTCCCGATTCGTTCATTAAAACCCAACCGAGAATTTCACCCTTTTCACTGTCCAGGCGGAAGCAATATGCCTCACCGTTTCGGCTGCTGGTCATTCTTGCAGTACC
>JAUNRD010000336.1 GCA_030535815.1 Clostridia bacterium | reverse complement strand
GACAACGAATTTTATTTCCTTCGTGACGGTGGCTATTACGGTCATTTTGATGACGGTGAGCGTTTTGCTTATTATTCAAAGGCGATTCTCGCCTCCTTTGCCGAAATCGGATATTTCCCCGACATCATTCACTTGAATGACTGGCAGACGGCAACGATTCCCGTTTTCTTAAAGGCGTGCTACTCTCACATAGAAGCATATTCCAAAATAAAAACCGTGTTCACCATCCATAATATTGAATATCAGGGCAGAATGCCCATGGACTTTTCCGAAAACATTATGGAGCTTTCGGGTGAATGGAAAAATGTTTTGACCTATGACGGTGCCATCAATTTTATGAAGGGTGCAATCGTGGCAGCAGACAAAATAACAACGGTTTCAAGGACATATGCCCACGAAATAAAATACGCTTACTTCTCTCACGGGCTTGATCCCATTTTAAGAGAGAACGAATACAAGCTTACGGGTATTGTAAACGGAATAAACACCCAGCTTTATAATCCCAAGAATGACAAAAACATCCCCAAGAAGTTCTCCCCCACCAATCCTTCAGGAAAATACATCTGTAAGGAAGAGCTTCAGAAGGAATTAGGTCTTGAAGTAAGAAGCGACGTCCCCATAGTTTCTATGGTTACCCGTCTTGTTTCCCATAAGGGACTTGAGCTGGTTGAATGCGTGATTCACGAAATGATGAAAAACGACATTCAGATGGTAGTGCTTGGAACAGGCGAGTCCCGCTTTGAGGAAATGGTCCGATTTGCAGAATATTACTATCCCGGCCGCCTGAAAGCATTAATCACCTTCAACAGTGCTCTGGCAAGCCGTATTTATGCGGGAAGTGATTTATTCTTAATGCCTTCGAAGAGTGAGCCCTGCGGTCTTTCACAGCTTATCGCAATGCGCTACGGCACAATTCCGATAGTCCGTGAAACGGGCGGTCTATTTGATACTGTACCCGCACTTAACACAGAAACATTGGAAGGAAAGGGCTTTACCTTTAAGCTTTTCAACGCTCACGACATGCTTAATGCAGTAGAGCGTGCAGCAGAATTCTGGCGCGATGAAGCTAAACGCGAAAAGCACATAAAGGCCCTTATGAAATATGACTCAAGTTGGTCTGAGCCTGTTAAGGAATATGGAGCAATTTACAAGTCATTAGTGTAACTTATGAAAAAACTTGCTATTAATAATCAATAAAGGACGATATCAATGAACTTGAAAAAAGACGAATTTAAGAAATTGCTTGAATCTGAATCCTTAAGAGGTTCGGGCTGCAGCCTTTCCGAGGCTTCAAAAATCCAGGTGTATAAAACACTTTGCACCGTTCTTCGTGACTTACTCGCAGAAGAGCGCAAAAACTTCTCCGACGAGGTTACCGCAAAGGAGAAAAAACAGGTATTCTATATGTCAATGGAATTCCTTGTTGGAACCTCCCTTCACAATAACCTCTTCAATATGGGGCTTGAGGCAAAGGCAAAGAGCATCCTGGCAGGTGTTGGAATTGACCTTGCAGAGCTTTACGAAATGGAACCCGATGCAGGTCTCGGTAACGGCGGTCTCGGCCGTCTTGCATCCTGCTATATGGATTCAATGACAACACTCGGTCTTCCCGGAACAGGCTTTTCCATCCGCTATGAATTTGGTATATTCCGTCAGAAAATCGTTGACGGCTGGCAGATGGAATTTCCCGATGACTGGCTTTCTCTCGGTGATTCCTGGCTCCGTCCGAGACAGGATGAAGCCTTTGAAGTAAAATTCGGCGGCGAAGTAAAAGAATGGTTTGAAAACGGCAACTTTAAGTCAGAGCATGTAAACTACAACTCTGTAATGGCTGTTCCTTACGACCTCTTTATATCGGGCTACAATTCAAAGGCGGTTAATCCCCTTGTATTATGGAGTGCAAAGTCCCCCTCCTCCGCGTCAATCGACCTTAACTATTTTGTGCGCGGGGAGCATCTTAAGGCACTTGAGCGAAATACTATGGCGGAGGTTATCAGTAAGGTATTATATCCTGCCGATGACCACATTGAAGGCAAGCGTTTAAGATTGAAGCAGCAGTATCTTCTTGTTTCCGCATCCCTTCAGAGCATCCTTAAAAACCATATGAAGAATTACGGCACTCTCCGAAATCTTCCCGATAAGGTTGCAATTCACATCAACGATACTCATCCCGCACTTTGTGTACCCGAGCTTATGAGAATTTTAATGGACGAATATTCCTTCGGATGGGATGAAGCGTGGGATATTACCTGCCGTACACTTTCTTACACCAACCACACCGTTATGAGCGAAGCGCTTGAGCGTTGGCCCGAGCATCTTTTCTCAGAGCTTCTTCCCAGAGTTTACAAGATTGTTGTTGAAATCAACCGCCGTCTTACATCAGGGCTTTATGAAAGCTATCCCGGTGATGTTGCAAAAATTGACTATATGGCGGCAATTTCCGGCGGAGAGGTTAAAATGGCAAACCTTTGTTTAGCTGCCTGCCACAAGATAAACGGCGTATCAAAGCTTCACTCCGAAATCCTGAAGGACAGCATTTTCCACGACTATTATGCCTTAACGCCTGACCGTTTTACCAACGTAACCAACGGTATAGCATACAGAAGATGGCTCTGCCAGGCAAACCCCGGTCTTACCGCACTTCTTAAAAACTTGATAGGTGACGGCTTTATGAAGGATGCGAATAAGCTTGAAGACCTTTTATCCTTCCGCGAAG
>JAUNRD010000335.1 GCA_030535815.1 Clostridia bacterium | reverse complement strand
GGGAGAATCAAGACGAACGGAAAGTGTATCACCGTTATTTCCGTTTTTGTCTGTGTATGTACCCTTAAGAATTACGGAATTTATTCCCGTAAGGTCCACATCTTTAAATCCGATGTAGCCTCCGAAATGCCATTTCTTTATGGCATCGCCTGTCACCTCAACATTGGCTTCCGATTTGTCGGCAACATCATTGGGCTTATATTCTTTATCAGCCGCAAATACTGCCGTGGGAAGAATCATGATGAGTGCCAGAATGAGTGCAAGTATTTTTTTCATATTTTTACCCTTCCTTTCATTGTGCTTAATTTTATAATACTATATTTTTATAAAAAAAACAATGTCTTTAAAGATATTTTCATTTATGATTTCAGACACTTTTAAAACATTGCCTTTATTATTTAATTATAACACAAAAAACGTCCGAATTCCTTAATTTTTTTGTCATCATAATGCAATTTCTTAGTTTTTTTATCTTTTTCCAATATTATCTTACCACACCCCTTTTGTTTATGCAAGATGCTGTATTTTTCAAATTTGGTACTATATTAAATACACAATATAAAAAGAAGCTGACGCTTGTCAGCTTCTTAAGGATAGTAATAAAAGGGAGACATCTTCCCTGCTTGTTACAGTGCCGGACAAATTACAATCAATAATTTTCCGTTTTTCTATATTGCTGAGGAGACATGGCAAATTTAGCTTTAAACAACTTACTGAAGTAAAACTGATCAGATATTCCAACTTTTTCAGCAATAGCTTTTATACTGTTATCCGTATGATGTAACAATTTGCTGGCAACGGATAATCGGTATTCATTAAGATATTTTATCGGTGAATTTCCGGTAGTTTTTTTGAAAACGGTGTAAAAATTAGATTCAGACATCTTAACAATATCAGCCATTTCACATATACTTATATTTTTAGTGTAATTGTTCCTGATAAATTCAATAACAGTATACATACCATTATTGAGATACAACTTTTTCGGAGTAGATATCTCTATTAAATGCTTGATTATTCTATACAAACAACACATTCGGTCACAAACATTATCCATCATTTCAAACTTGTCAAACTCCTTATCAAAAACAGCAGAAAATTCTTTGTCTGTCACAACCGGAAAATCAAAAACATCATCAATACGGTATACATTGTTGATGAGTACGTCTAAAAAAACATATCTTGCATTAAATATATTCATTTCTTTATTCATAGAATGAGTTATTTTTTGAGTAACGCATGACGGTGCGATAAAAAATCCACCTTCTCCCGTAGAGTATTCATGCCCTCGATTAAGTTGTATTTTGTAGTCTCCGATTTTTGATTGTACAATTGATAAATATGGTAATTGTTTTATACAAACATAGCCATCATTGGTTGAAGATGTAAAACCCGAGAAATTATAATATTTAATATCAACGCTTTCAATTCTCATAACATCACCCAATAGTATTGTACATATTTTCAATAGTTTTGTCAATGTACGATTTCAGATTAATATGCTATAATTTAACAAAATATAATGTTTGGAGGGCATTGTCGTGGAGTTTTATACATCTTCCGGATTAAAAAGGCCTGTACGTCTAAATGAAAGAACAAGACAGTTTGCATACGAATCACTCAATCACAAATACGGGATTGATACTATAAAAACAGCAAATATTCCACTGGATCACATAGAAAATTTTGAAAATATGGCAGAAATAGAAAAGTACAATACGGCAATCTATGAAATTGTAACAAAAGCACCGGTCAGAATTTGCGAAAAAGAAAAAATCAGCGGAGCTGCCACATTGGGATGGGCTATATCCCATAAAGTTCCTGTACAGTATAACAGCAAACCTTTATGGAGTTCCGTAAGTCATTTAACCATTGATTTTGATACTGTTTTGAAAAAAGGCGTTAACTTTATTCGTTGTGAGGCTGAAAAGTATTTAATCAAATATGCCGGAACAGAAAAAGAGCCTTTCCTTAAAAGCTGTATTCACTGTATCGATTGTATGAAAATATATCATTTAAGATATCTGGAAACGCTAAAAAACAAAAAAGGGTATGAGCAGAATTATAAAAATCTGAAAGTTGTTCCATTTGAACCTGCAACCAACTTTTACGAAGCGATACAAAGCATATGGTTTACCTTTGCCTTTGTACGTCTTTGCGGCAACTGGCCGGGAATAGGAAGAATTGACCGGCTTTTAGGTGATTATCTTGAAAAAGACCTTAAAGAAAATAAAATAACTTTAGATGAAGCAAGAGAGGTACTTGCCCACTTTTTCATAAAGGGATGTGAGTGGGTGTGCGGAGGAAATTTCGGCAGCGGCGATGCACAGCACTATCAGAACATTATTCTTTCGGGCATTGACGAAAACGGTGCTGATGTAACAAACGATGTTACTTATCTTGTTCTGGACATATTAGAAGAACTGGGTATAAGTGATTTTCCCACAACAGTACGCATAAACAAAAACTCCGACACAAAACTTTTAAGACGTATATCAGAAGTTATACGTTTCGGAGGAGGAATAATAGCTGTTTATAACGAGGATTTAATTATCAAATCATTAACGGATTATGGATATTCGCTGACCGAATCGAGAAAATTTGCCAATGACGGGTGTTGGGAAATCCAAATTCCCGGAAAAACATATTTTACTTATCAGCCCTTTGACTCGTTGACAATATTGCAAAAAGAAAGCATCACACGATAAGATCGAAACTTACTGGTGA